>NZ_CP136939.1:0-53743 GCF_036936505.1 Enterobacter sp. JJBC | reverse complement strand
CAGTACATCTCCCGGGGACGGTGAATGATGTGCGTGACGACGCCAAAGATATCCAGATCGTCCGGGTCGGGATAAATTGGCGACCAGGCCGCGTTCACGTATAGGAATTTGGAACCATTTCTGCTCCGGATTAAGCTGACTAAAATTTAATCACCATCCGATTTGTATGTTGCCGGGTTAGTCTGCATCCTGCACTATGGTTGTTATTTGTGCTTTTTCAGGTCGTTTTATGTGCTTTTTACAACCGACTGGCGGATCTTTCCTGCATCAGGCCGGGATATACCTCATCAGACTGATCTCCCGGGCATGAGTTTTCAGCCCCTGTACATTCAGGCCGGCCACCGCACGACGGTATACCATCTTCCCTCCGCACAACACGCATTCAAACGGGTCGCGTCGCAGGAACTGCTTGCTCATCTGCGCGTAGCACACCTTTGCCACCGCCTCCGGTTTATCCATCCCCAGTGCGCTGTAGACCGCTGGCAACTTTTCTCCACACACCCGGTTGGCCAGAAAGCCAAAATACCGCACCATCCGAAAGAACTTCTCCGGGATATGCTGCTTCAGGCGTGCCACGATTTCCCGCTGCGTCAGCGTCTCTGTAGCCTGCTCACCCGTATTGTGGTCATGGTAGCGGAAGCTCAGCGTGGCACCGCCGGCATAGTGTGCCAGCCGGGAGCCTGCTATCGGCGGTTTTTTCAGGTAACGGCCCAGATATTTCACGGTGTTTTTGCCACCCGCCGTCTTTTTGGACATGTACACATGCCAGTAATCGCCTCCGGCGGTCAGTACCAGGCTGCGCCACTGTGATTCGGTGGTGATATGCGACAGCGAAGGGGGTATTGCGATGCCATCAGACCAGACGCTCAGCAGCAGCTGACGGATATTCCACATCCAGCGGGCGCGCATGGTGTCCTTCCGGAAGCTGATTTTTTTCCATTTGCCGTGCGCATCAATACCGCCGCAGGTGACGGAGACGTGCACATGCGGATGCCAGTTGAGACGACGACCATAGGTATGAATTGCGCAGAAAATGCCGATATCCAGCCCACGCTTGCTGGCGGCATACAACAGGTTATCGACTGCCAGGCGGCAGAGGTCATTAAGCAGCCAGCGGTTGACCTCAAACAGGGGCCACAGCGTGTCGGGCAGGGTGAAGACGAGGTGTATCCAGTCGCAGTCCGGCAGGCGGTTGAGCTGAGCGGCAATCCAGATATCAGTGGCCTTTTTCCCGCAGGAGGGACAGGCGCGACTGTGGCAGGTATTGGTAATGTATTTTACATGCGGGCAGCCGGGATTATCACAGCCATACTCCTTCACGCCGGTGATGCGGGTACCGCAGGCGAGCATTTTTGTGACGGCTTCGACCTCGATATCGCGCAGGCCGCCGGCATCGAGGAAGGAGGTCCAACACTGGTTGGCTGTAAAGAGTTTTTTAAGTGGGCGAGGGGTAAAACCGGACAACATGGGGCAGATTAATCTCCGGTATCCTGCAGGCGAGTGAGAGCGGCAGTATCGTTGCGGTGCTCCAGTATGGCAGCGACGACCATTACCGGAGGCGGATCCATGGGCTTCATCAGTTTAATCCAGTCCCATTCACGCTGAGAGAGCTTATCAGCGGCAACGGAGAGGAGGACGGTATCGATACTTTTGCGGGTCATCATGGAGAAAGGTCCTGAGGAAAATATGTAGTTAGATCATACATATTCCACTCAGCGTATGGCAACTACGGGCCAGGCAGACGGTCGTGTTTTTCAATTTGCAGCCGTCAGGCTGCCCTGTTCCCATGATCGCATTCGATAACGTTGTTCCGGTATTTAATCTGCCGGTGCTCCACCTCCGGCGGGCATTTCCCTTGACGTTTCAGTAACGCCAGTGCCCGGGCGTAAGTCGGTGCTTTGTCCGTATTGATGATGTGCGGGATCTGCCACCGTTTTACGTTGTTTAAAATCTTACCCAGAAACCGGGACGCGGCCTTCGTATTGCGGCGCGGGTAAAGGTAAAAAATCAACAGTGCGGCTCCTGCTGTCAAGGGCCTGGTACAGATAAGCCCACCGGCCATTCACTTTGATATAAGTTTCATCCAGATGCCATGAACAGAAGCTTGAAGGCTGACGGCAGTGCCAGCGTAGTCGCTTCTTCATTTCCGGCGCATATCGCTGAACCCAGTGGTAAAGGGTGGTGTGATCAACATTTACGCCGCGCTCGGCCAGCATTTCCTGGAGTTCACGATAGCTGATGCCATATTTGCAGTACCAGCGTACCGCCTACAGGACGATGTCGCGCTGAAAATGCCGGCCTTTGAATACATTCATGGGGAGCGTCACTTGTGAAAATGGGAATAAAACTATCTGCGCCGTGATATTTGCAATAGAGCCCATATTCCCTGATTATTCGGCTCATATTAAACATACAATAAACGAGCGGTGTAAAATAAATGTTTTGATTCTGTTGCGGATATTTGTTTTCGGCGCGCAATTATCTATATCTATCTCATTTGACTTCCTTAGAGATAGTTTCTTTCTGACTGAGTTTTAAGAAGATTCCCGATGTTTTCCATTAAATTACGATCGGTTGTGGCGATCAATTGAAGCATTTCAATTGCTTTTGACAATCAATATTAGTTTATTGATCGTTTTTGTTGATCGTGAAGTATTGCCGTATCATTATTTACTTTCCGCAATTAATCATCTACAGCAGCCTGGCTGCGACCGCAACGTTCGTCCGGCTGCGGGGATTAATTTATTGTCTTTCTCTGGAGTACTTATAAATGATACGTTCGCGCTCATCGCATCCGTCCGCGGATGCTGGCCTCTCTCCGGGCCTGCGCCGTCTGGCCTGGCTTAACATCGCTGTACAGGCGGCTTTTCCCCTCGCGATAGCCTTTACGCCTGTGATGGCCGGGGCTGGCGAGCAGCGTTTCCTGCCGCAGCCTGCGCCCCTGACTGCGCAGCGTACGCAGGTCTACACCCTGGACGTCGGTGAAACCGCGGCTTCTGTTGCAAAAAAATACAATTTATCACTGGATTTACTGCGCGAACTGAACCAGTTCCGCACTTTTGCGCATGGTTTTGACCACCTGCAGGCTGGTGATGAGCTGGATGTTCCTGTCGCCCCATTCCCTGAAGTGCGCTGGGGCGATGTCCCGGCCGCATCCGTATCAGGTCGTAATAGTGAAGACATGCAGGCGAACAAAGTCGCAGGGTATGCCTCACAAGCAGGGAGCTTCCTGGCCGGCAGCGCAAAAAGTGACGCGGCCGCATCCATGGGTAGAAGCATGGCGACCGGGGCTGTCGGTGGTGAAGTCCAGCAGTGGCTGAGCCGTTTCGGAACGGCCCGCGTACAGCTGGATGCGGATAAAAACTTCTCTCTTAAAAATTCTCAGCTCGACCTGCTTGTCCCTTTGTACGAACAAAAGGACAGTCTTGTCTTCACCCAGGGCAGTATTCACCGGACCGATGACCGCACCCAGTCTAATCTGGGGTTAGGGTACCGCTGGTTCGCCGCTGACTGGATGCTGGGCGCTAACACCTTCCTTGACTACGACCTGTCCCGGGAGCATGCCCGGGTGGGGCTGGGCGGGGAGTACTGGCGTGACTTCCTGAAGCTGGGTATCAACAGCTACCACCGACTGACGGGCTGGAAAAACTCACCGGACCTTGAGGACTATGAAGAACGTCCGGCCAACGGCTGGGATGTCAGAGCGCAGTACTGGCTACCGGCATTGCCGCAGTTCGGCGGAAAGCTGACTTATGAGCAGTATTACGGCGATGAGGTGGCTCTGTTTGGCAAGGACAACCGTCAGCGAAATCCGCACGCCGTCACGGCAGGCGTGAATTACACGCCAGTGCCGCTGCTGACGTTCAGTGCAGAGCAGCGGCAGGGGCAGTCAGGTAAAAGCGACACCCGCTTCAGTATTGATATGAACTACCAGCTGGGAATGCCATGGCAGCACCAGATTAATCCTGATGCGGTGGCAGCCATGCGTAGTCTTGCCGGTAGCCGGTATGACCTGGTGGAGCGCAACAACAACATCGTGCTGGAGTACCGCAAAAAAGAAGTTATCAGTCTTAAGACAGCAGACCTGGTGACGGGCTATGCCGGTGAGCAGAAGTCTCTGGGAGTATCTGTCAACAGTAAGTACGGGCTGGAGCGTATTGACTGGTCGGCTTCGCCGCTTATTGCCGCTGGAGGTAAAATAGTTCAGAACGGGGGTGACTGGACGGTGGTGATGCCGGCTTACCGTTCAGGCGTGGAGGCATCTAACACCTACACCGTCAGCGGTGTTGCCGTAGATAAAAAAGGGAACGCTTCCGGACGTGCAGATACCCAGATTACCGTTACACAGGCGGCGATTGATACCACTACAAGCTCACTTACCCCGCCTGCAGCGACACTGCCAGCAGATGGTACCACAACGCAGGAATTTGTCCTTAAGGTGAATGATAAAGAAGGGAACCCGGTCGATATTGGGGAAAAAGAAATCAGCCTGGATAAAACATCCAGGCTTCGCGGGAGCAGCAGCGCCACCGTGTCGTCGTTTACCCGACGAGCGGCCGGAGAATATGTGATGACAGTCACCTCCGGGACGATGCCTGAAGCATTCACGATTACACCCTCAGCCCGTAATACAAAATTTGCGTCTGCAGATGTTAAGCTGGCCGCAGACAATGCCACGGCAATGGTAAGCGCTCTGGATATTGTTGAAGACAATGCCCTTGCAGATGGTAAGTCACAAAACAGATTTCGTGTGACCGTTGTCGATGCGCAGAGTAATCCTGTCCCCGGTCAGTCAGTCAGCCTTCAGGCAGATAACAGCGCCACTGTTGCAGAGTCAGCCATCACAGAAGCAGATGGTACGGTCATTGTTCCCGTTACTTCATCGCTTGCAGGCGAAAAAACCGTTACAGCCAGTATCAACAATAAGGCAAGTAAGACGCTGAAGCTCTCTTTCCGTCCTGACCAGAACACGGCGCGGATTGAGCAAAAAGATTTTAGCATTCTTCCTGAGGTCTCCCTGGCTGACGGAAAGACAGAAAAAACCGTCTCAGCCCGGGTGACTGATGCGAAGGGCAATACCGTACCGGACGTCCTGGTGACATTCAGTGCAGATAATGGCGCAGTGCTCGCTGAGGAGAAAGCCAAATCGGATAACCGGGGTATGGTCACCACCACGATGACCAGTACTGTTGCAGGTATTGCGCACGTGGCTGCCAGCGTGAACAGCCAGTCAGTCTCAAAGGAGACTACCTTTACCGGCAATAATGCAACGGCCATTGTGACCTCTGTTGATACAGCTGCTGCGTCCGGTGTTGCTGACGGTGTAACGGCTGTGACATTCAGAGCACTCATTAAGGACCAGAATGGAAACCCACTTTCCGGTATTCCTGTTGACTGGAAATCCAGTAAGGACAGCAGCATCGTCGTCTTTAATAATGCGCAAACCGTCACGTCAGAAAAGGGGATTGCTGAAGTACGGGTTACCAGTACGCGGGCGTACAGTGACGTGGTAGTGACTGCGTCCACGAATGCATCGTCAAAGGATGCTTCTCCGTTTACCTTCGTGGCTGACAGGCAGAACCCGGTCATCAAGGAATTCAACACTAACAAGCAGACGCTGACGGCCAATGGTAAAGATTCAGCAGAACTGACAGTCAGCATTACTGACACCAATGGTAACCCGCTCTCTGGTGTGGAAGTGGCGCTCACTAACAACAATAATGCCGGAATTACACCCTCCCACCCGGTGACGGGTGCAGATGGCACGATCTCCGCTGCCCTGACAACGATTCATGCAGGTGAGATGACCGTATCCGCATCCCTTGGTAAAGGGGATGCGAAGTCGCTTGTCCTCACGGCCATATCTGATGAACAGACTGCGAATGTCAGCGTGACGGCAGGTACCACTTCCGCGACCGCAGGACAGGCGCAACCCGTTATTCTGACGGCCACTGTGGTAGACGGGAATAACAACCCGGTCTCTGGCACCAGTGTGGCGTGGCAGACCAGCCATAACCTGCTGAGTGACACCGTCAGTCAGACGAATGCAGAAGGCAAGGCCATGGTACAGCTTACCGGAACAGAGGCGGTCCTCACCACGGTCACTGCCGTACTGTATAACAGTAAAAAAGGTTCGGCTCAGGTGACTTTTGGTCCGGGAGAGCCAGAAAATGACCACAGCCAGCTTTCGGTGTCCCCTCAGTCCATTACGGCTGACGGCCAATCCAGGGCACAAGCGTCTCTTATCCTCCGCGATAAATGGGATAACCCTGTACCAGGGAAGACTATCGACTGGAGCGCAGATACAACATCGGGTATCCACTTTACGCCAGTGGAAAAGGGAGAGGGAGTCTATCAGGCTTCAGTCACCGGGACCGCTGAGGGCGCGTGGGCTCTGAAGGCGGCAAGTGGAACGGTTAATCTGCAGACACCTCTGGCACTGCTGGCAAGCCAGGACTCTGCGCAGATTGACAGTGTGACTGTATCCGGCCCGGATACGGCCAGAGCTGACGGGCAGGAAACCGTGACGATTCGGGCGCAGGTTAAGGATGGGAATGGCAATACAAAACTTAAAGGGGTTGCAGTGGGCTGGAGTTCCACTCTCGGTACTCTTTCCTCAAGCCTGAGTAAGACAGATGAAAACGGCGTGGCTGAAATGACGCTGAGTAGTCGTGCAGCTGGCAGCGCCCGGGTTTCAGCCATGCTGGGTGGTGGCGCGCCGATTCAGGCAAATAAAGCCGTCACTTTCACCGCTGGCGATATCAGTGCGGATAAATCCTCACTCAGTATCTCTCCGTCCAGCATCATTGCAGCAAAAGAAAGTGCCACGCTCAGCGTCACAGCCCGTGATGTCGAAGGGAATCTGCTCCCGGGTCTGAAAGATAAGATAAATGCCGGTTTCACGCCTGACCTGAATATGACCGTATCCGCTTTCAGCGAGGTATCACCGGGCATCTACGCGGCAAGTGTATTGGGTAAAAAAGCAGGTACATCCCAGGTAAGTGCTGACGTCAGCGGTATCCGCATCAATCATACCGCCTCAATAACGCTCCAGGCTGATAATGATACTGCCAGAGTCAAAGGTAGTATCACCGTCACACCGGCTTCTGCCACCGTAGGCGATGTTGTCACGTATGCAGCCGTGCTGACCGATATTAACGAAAATGCTCTGGGAGCAGGGCTCCCTGTCACCTGGAGCGCAAATGAGGGCAGCACACTCAGCGCACAGATGACCCGCACGGATAATTCCGGCACTGCACATGTCACGCTGAGCCGGAAGCTCGCAGGCACTGCCAAAGTGGAGGCTATTCTCCCTTCAGGTACCACGTCTGCGCCTGACGTGATATTCAGTGCCGGTGATGTGGATGAAAGTCGCTCAGAACTGACACTGGTACCTTCAGTGGTTGTGGCCGGAAAAGAGACAGCCACACTGGCACTGACATTGCGTGACAGTAATGGCAACCTGCTTACAGGGAAGAGCGTCAGTGGTCACAGCGATAATAATGATGTGACCGTTGGTGAAAGCCAGGAAAACAGCAATGCGCCTGGCCACTATAAAATGACGGTGAGCAGCGACAAGGCAGGCTCTGCCACGCTGACTGTTAACGTGGGTGACAAGGCGCTGAATAAGAGCCGGATACTGACGGTGAAAGGCGATACAGACAGCTGGAAACTGACTGCGGTTACGCCGGACAAAACCAGCCTGACTGCCGGTGACGCCAGCGGGGTGACCTTCAGTGCTGTAGTCACAGATGCTAAGGGGAACCCGCTGAATAATGTGGTGGTTTCCTGGCAGCTTCGTGGCGAGGCGGAAAGCTATGCGCCAACGTCGCGTACTAATGAAAAAGGTATTGCGACCACCACGGTGAAAAGCCATACCGCAGGGCTTCTTCAGATAACTGCGTATCTTGATGCGGATAACCATATCCAGGCCAATAACGTCACCGTTGTCGCCGGGGATATAAAAAACGCCACCTTTAGTGCAGACAAAACCAGTATTGGCTCTGACGGTAAGGATACTGTCAAATTCACAACCAGCCTGGAAGATACCTGGGGTAACCCGGTCACAGGAAAAACGGTTTTGATCGAAGGCGCTGACTCGTTGTCGGGCTTTGCGCTCAGTGAGGTTCAGGACCAGCAGAATGGACGCTATGTGGCAACAGGTACTGCAACAACTAAAGGGCAGGTCACACTCAGTGCACGTGTGGACGGTACAAAAGTGGGGGATTCCGCTACTGTCACAGTCGGAGCCATTACACCAGATTTACGATTTGATAATGCCGTTCAACCCGTGACATGGACAAGAAACTTTACCGCATCGCAGGCGGTACGGGGCATGCCAGAAGGTGTGGAACAAATGTGGTCAAGTTCGGATACCAGTGTGGCAACTGTTGGCGCGAACGGAAAAGTGACACTCCTTAAATCCGGCAGTGCCAGAATTTCTGTTTACACCCCCGGGAATGAGCAATATGACCAGGCGATGGCGTCATACACAATGAATGTGTCTAAAGCAAACCCTGGGTTAAAAGCCGGAACAGGTGACCCTATAACTGCAGTATGGGCTGATGGTCAGGAAAGAAATATTACTGCCACCTATACAAACGGCGATGTACAGGACGGGCTGAAGGCTACATATTCGGCCAGGAGTGAAGCTGTTGTTAAGGTGGATAGCTCAGGAAAATTAACTGCAGTGAAGCCAGGGGCCACGACTGTCACCGTCAGTACGCCGGAAACAGAACAGTTCCTTGCCGCCTCAGCGGATGTTGCTTATGTACTGAACAAAGCGACTGCTGATGTGAGTTTCGATACCTCCGTAGTGAAAACGACGGATGAAGATGCCTTCACGCTTCAGGAGCCTGTCACCACGCTGACGTCGCAGGCCAGTATCCAATGGACGTCGAGTAATACAAACGTAATAAACGTATCCGGTTCAGGTAATGTTCAGGGAAATATCGGTAAGGGACAAACCCGTTTGACGCTTACAGTGCTTGCTAATGATTATTACAATGCCAGTTCCGGGTATTACGATGTGATGGTGTATACAAAGCCATCTGTTAATCTTGGTGAGGTTTCTTACATAAGCAAAGGAAGTAAAGGCAGCTCCGGCACATGGACGCCAGTATTTACTGATGACTCGCTTTCGGTTACCTGGAGTGCGGATGCTTCTGATGAATTCAGTAAACCAGAGAGCGTGACCGTATACCTTCTTGACAGTAGTGACAATGTTCTTGCCAGCAAAGAGGAACTGTCACCATCGGGAAGCATAACGACAACCCTGGCCCCGGACACTTCGTTTTGGGATAAAACAGTACATGTCGCATTGGTTGCCAATAGCTACGGCAACCTAGAAACAAAAAAAGTGTCCTCGTCGATTAGTGTAAACAATCTCTTACCCAAGAACATCTGGACAGCCTTAACCGTCAGGTCGCAGGTAAAAACCATCACATCGCAGGGTGAGGATGACGCTTGTAAGGAAAGTGCATTTGGCCGAGAGCATTGGAATAACGCTGTCATCACCGGAGACAGTATTGATTTTGGCGGTAAGACATTGCTTGCTACGATGTCGGTCAAAGCCAGAGTCAATGCAACGCAAAATGGATCGAGTTCTGCTACAGGATATTTCCCGAACTCATACGATACCGTAACAACAAACCAAAAAGTTGCATTCGGTTCGCTTCAAATAGCCAGCAATTGCTGGAGAAATCATACTGGAGGATATCGGGTAGGAATCACCGTTGACTATGCCGGAAAAAGCTACGATTACTGGGCAGCTGAAAGCCATGGTTGGGGAGGTAATGGCGACGGCATGTATGTAGACCGGATTGATAATTTTTGAGCTAAACAAATCTCCCCCCTTGAACAGGGGGGAGTAGAAAAATAATGTCAAAAACTAGGAATAAATCGATAATGCTTAATGCCCCTCCCCTAAAAGATTTTTTTTTGTTAAGAGATGTACAGTTCGATCATCAGCACCGACAAATCGTATCTTCAGAAAAAAAAACATTCCTAACAAAAAAAGAATCTGATGTTCTTTTTTTGTTATGCATGCGAGCGCCTGACACTGTAACCTATGATGAATTGAGAGAGCATGCATGGAAAGGCACATATGCATCATCTCTAAGTATAGCGCAAATAATCAGGAAACTTAGAGTGAAACTGGATGATAATAATAAGTCTATCATTATTAGTCACCCTAAACTTGGCTACAGACTTTCAGGGGTAAAAACTGATGAGGTGACGGTTTTGTGTGTGACCAAGAAAAGGAGTTTATGGAGAAAAATGTTAGAGCTAATACCCTTTAACTTTAATTTAAAAGAGAATAAATATTGATTGTTTTTTGGCCCTGTCTGCGTTGAGGGGAAGTGGACTGGTCTCATGTCCGTAGAAAACTGTTCGAAGGCCTGCGGACTGATGCCGCCGAGATAACTATGGCACCGGGCCCGGCTGTAGAACACTCCAATGTAATCGAATATATCCACCAGGGCCAGGGTATGAAATGAACCGCCCCGGTTTTTCGGGAGAGTATTTTAGTTGGGAACTCAGGCTGCCAGAACCTTATTCCCGATGGAAGCATAATATGCCCGTTCGGCTTCTGCCGGTGGGATATGCCCCAGCCTTTCCAGCAGCCGGCGATTGTTGTACCAGTCCACCCATGCCAGCGTGGCCAGTTCCACTTCGGTGCGGCTTTTCCAGCTCTTACGGTGTATCACCTCCGCTTTATAAAGACCGTTGATGCTCTCTGCCATCGCGTTGTCGTATGAGTCGCCTGTGCTGCCTGTTGATGCCAGCAGCCCTGCATCCTTCAGCCGCTGCGTGTACGCCAGCGACACATACTGCGAGCCTTTATCTGAGTGATGGATAGTTCCCCTGGGGCAGCGGGCCCACAACGCCTGCTCCAGCGCGTCCAGTACGAATGTCGTTTCCATTGATGACGACACCCGCCAGCCCACGATACGACCCGCGAACACATCGATGATGAACGCCACGTAAGCAAAGCCCTGCCAGGTGCTGACGTACGTGAAGTCTGCCACCCACAGCTGGTCTGGCCGTTCTGCCACGAACTGGCGGTTCACCCTGTCACCTGCGGCGGCATCTTTCCGGCTGAAGGTGGTCCGGACCTTTTTGCCCCGAAGTACCCCGGCAAGCCCCATGGCTTTCATCAGGCGGGACACCGTACATCTGGCCACGCTGATGTTTTCCCGCAGTAACTGACGCCAGACTTTGCGGATGCCATACACACTGTGGTTTTCATCGTACACACGCTGTATCTCTGTTTTCAGAAAGTCATCGCGCTGTGCCCGCTGACTGCGCCTGTCCGGATGCTGCTGATGCCGGTAATAAGTCGACGGGGCGATATCCAGCTCGTGGCATACCGGTCCGACCCCGTGCTCATCACGCAGGGAATCCACTAGGGGCACTATTTTTTCCAGAGGCGGTCGAACTCCGCCTTCGCAAAATAAGCGGAAGCCTGACGCAGGATATCGTTGCCGCGGCGCAGCTCGCGATTTTCGCGTTCCAGCTCCTTCAGTCGCTGGCGTTCAGTGGTGGTGAGTCCGCCATCGCCGCCACCGGTATCCCGCTCATGCTGACGAAGCCAGACGCGCAGGGTCTCCGGCGTACAGCCAATTTTCGGGGCAATGGAGCTGAGGGCTGCCCATTGGGAGTCGTATTCATTCTGGCTTTCCAGAACCATGCGGACAGCCCGCTGACGAACCTCAGGGGAAAAGCGAGTATTTTTAGTCATCCTGTTACCTCTCTCTCAGGGAGTTTAGTCTCCAGGATTACCGGGGCGGTTCAGAACGATATCAACCCGGTTCATAGTTATTTTTATTGATATCTTGAATACAAATGCAATACGTTTGTATTTCTTTTATAAAAGACGCTTTCGGGCCGTTTCATAGGCTTTTTCGTCTTCCCGTTTACCTACTGCGACCACCCATATAACAATCTCGTCATCGATAACCTTGTAAATCAAACGAAAACCAGATGCTCTCAGCTTTATTTTAAAGCAGCCAGCCAGATCACCATGCAGTCGGGCTGATTCCACATAAGGGTTTTGCTGAAGCTTTTTTAGCTTCTTTTTGAATTGCTCACGGATCGTCTTTTCGAGCTTATTCCATTCCTTAAACGCCCTTTCGTCAAATTCAACATTAAAGGTCATCAACGTTAACCCTGATCCGTCTTGCCGGATTTTTCAGTCTTTCCCGAACAACTGCCAGAATATCAGCGTCTTCATCATCTTCGCTCACCATCACTGAGACTTCAGCAAAGGGGAGTTTTTCGTTCTCTGCAACATACCGCAGGAACAGACGAAGTGCGTCCGAAGGCGACAGATTCAGTTTTTCAAAGGCCTGATAGGCGTCTTTTTTCAGTTCGTCATCAACGCGGATTTGAATTGTGCTCATTGCTCGTACTCCGGTTATATCGTGTACAGTTATTATACGTGTACTACAAGTGTAATTACAAGTGTGGTGCATTTTTTTCTAACCAGCAAGTAATGGCCACCACCCTTTTTTGACGGCAGAACACTAAATGAATGACTTATGTAATACATAAGTAGTCTATTTTCGTGTCAGAAGATGGCTGTAATCGCGGTGATCCAGCGAAAATGTGACACCCAGCTGTGGTGCAACGTCCAGTGCAAAAACCTTCAGATACACCTCCGTGCTTTCATAGCGTTCATGCCCCATATAGGCCTGGACGACTTTCGGCGGCACGTGGTTGAAAAACAGATGCATGGCAAAACTGTGCCGCAGCGTCTTTGGATTGATGGCCGGGAGTGCAAATTCAATCCCCTCCTCCCGGGCTCTGTCGATCGCCTGTTGCATCCACAGCCAGGCTGTTTTCCTGCTGACGGCAAACAAGGGGCGACGACGGCCGGTTCTGAACGTGGCCAGATAGCGGCGAAGCTGATCGACATATGCGGCATCGAGCAGCGGCACTATCCGGGCTATCTTCTCATCCGCTGACGGTCGTCCCCTTCCCCGCTGACGTTGTTTCAGTGTGCGTAACCGGATGCAGGGGCGTGGACCATCAAGTTGCAAATCCTCGGGTGTGATGGTCAGGGCTTCAGTAATACGTGCTCCGGTGTTCCACAGCGTGGCAAAGAGCATGCGCTGGCGCTCATCCGGCAGATAATGCAGTAATACGGCAACTTCGGGCGCCAGCAGATATTTAGGGAGATAGGGCTGCAGCAGCGCCATACCACGCAGCGCGATGGCTGTTTCATAGTTTGTCGCAGGGACAGGGCTGTCGCCCGCTGTCATCAGCATTCTTCCCTCCCCCCTTTTATTTGATGTAATACATTTAAAATACAAATGTAATTCCAATGAATTACATAAACACTCACTCAGACCAGTTAAATCGCACCCATGTTTTTCGCCTCAGCCATAAACGTCCCGTAATGGCTTTCTGGGACGACGACCGGGATTGTTCTGCGGTTGTACAGCTGCATCAGCAACAACGTGCGATGGCGGCCGTCCGATACGCCAGAGTGTGTGACTGAAACCTGCGGGTATTCAACAGTGCCTTTCGCGATGTAGGTTTTGATCCTGTGCCACCGTCGCGGGTCGATGCAGAATGCACCGTCACCAAGAACGCTGAGAAAGGCCAGTCCGTCGACCTCAACAATCTTCGTCGGCAGATGGCGAAGCGGCTGCGGCAGATAAAACTGCAGGTCCTCAAAAGCCGGGAACGTGAGGCCCGACTCGTCCCCGGGGATCGCCTCAAAGGACGTAAAGGGATACTTCGTCATATAAGTCTGCATAAAGGTGTCCAGGTCAGTCTCAATCCTGGAGAACCATTCGGGTCTGGGTAAAAACGCTTTATCCCGCTCCCGCATCTCTCTGATGCTGTCGCCGAACAGGTCTTCCTGGCTGATGTTAACCTCCATGCTGCACTCCTGTTGCTGAATAAAAAAACCACGGCCCGGCAGGAACAACAACGTGGGTATCCCGGGGTGGGGGGTCAGGTACCAGTTTTTGTGTAATTCATTTGTATTACACAGGTGCGCTGTGCAAATTCTGTCGGGTAATACCCCTGCCAGTTATAAATTATTCGCGTAGCGTAATCCCGATTTTCATCCTTATTCTGACACCTCCATAGCCCGTATGCCACGGGAATAATTCGCCGCAGCCGTTTCCATGAGGTAACAAAAATCGAAATATTCGTGTTCTGATACCTGGGTATTTTCAGCCAGGTGCCGGGAGAGTCGGAGAAAAAATGCTCTGTTCTGCCGTGGAACCGGACAGGGCGCGGGCCGGACGCGAAAAGTTGCCAGAGGCTGGGCAGTGAAACACTCTGCCTGTTTCGTTACATCGACGGGAATGAATGCGTTCAGGCGAAAAAAAAACCGCCTTCAGAGGCGGTTTTTGAAAGGTATGGCCCTAACCAGTCCGGGACAAAACCACAGTCAAGCAGGAGAGAGCCGTTTTTTTCGGTACGATACGCCGCAGGTTCTGCAACGTATTCAAATGCGCTAATATACGGTAATTATAACACTACACAGAAAGGACGCAACAGCATGAGGATTGATGTTCGCCTGAGACGTAACGGCCTTTCCCCACGTCAGTTATTTTTCATTGAATGCTGGGGAAGTCTTGCGCATAAAGAAAGCACGGATACTGACAGGGTCGGATTCAATAACATCCTCAATGCGATTAATGAGCTCCTTTCACTGTTTCCGCAGGGTAATAAATTTAAAGGGCAGGATAAACGCAAAAGAGCAGCACAGGAGCTGCTTGAACTGCTGAAAGAAGATGTTGTTTTATCTGATGACCGTTTTGAAAGCATACCCAATCAGCTTAAAGATATGCTGGATATTAAAAACGCCTGGTCGGATAAAGAACGTAGCCCGGTGGAAAAACACCAGGGACTGATGGAGAGTTTATTCACTCAGTTAAAACTGACCCTGGAAGCGCATTATTTACCGGCAAGTCTGGAGCGCCTGGAGGCTGAAATCAGCAAGGGGGAATTCCCGTCTGACAGTGATTATGCCTGTATAACGTCGCTCTGTAATAACATCATGAGTTTTCTTCTTACCCTGGGAATGCCGCTGACGGAATGTTCATTACTGTATTCACGTATCCTGATGAATGACAGACAAACCTTTGACGTCCGTTTCAGGTCCTGGGCAGAAAAGGTGAATGTCAGATCGCAACAGTATATTGTCAGCATTACCATGGAAAATGAAAAATTCCATGACATGTTACAACAGACCGGAGAGCCTATCTTATTCAACGGATGCCGGTATTTTCATTTTACCAGCGATAAAGATGTGCCCTCTGTCAGAACAGAAATTGAGGTTCAGGCTGTCTCTGTTCTCGCGGCGAAAGTTAAGGCCGATTTTGTTCTCAAGGATTCTCTTGATGTCGTCGCATATATGCTTGGGCGTGGACAAATCAACACACGCAGCGCCTTTCAGGTCAGGGATGAAGCCGGGAATGAGACAATCATACCGGGATTCAGTAATGAGATCCTGACGAACAGCGACCGACTGACGATGAGCGAGTTTGGCCATTTTATGTCGGCTATCACAGGTCTGTTCACCAGGGCATC
This sequence comes from Enterobacter sp. JJBC, assembly GCF_036936505.1. NCBI lineage: Bacteria > Pseudomonadati > Pseudomonadota > Gammaproteobacteria > Enterobacterales > Enterobacteriaceae > Enterobacter > Enterobacter sp. JJBC. The sequence goes on along the minus strand of NZ_CP136939.1, from coordinate 38,188 downwards.
ACCTGAATCTGCGAGAAAAGTCAGTTCTGGACACGGTCTGTGGTCTACTGGCAGGACTGGATGTCTTTTTCTCTGTCATCATTTCATTCCCGTCCCTGGACGATCGACTACCGCAAACCGGGCTACCAGCGCCGGCTCAAAAGCCATTCACTTGCTGTTCCTGAGGTTCAGCAACTGATTAGCAAAGAAAATATCCCTCATTTTTCATGCGACATCACAGATATTCGGGGGATTTCAGCCTCGAAATCTATGGAACACGATATCCGGGACATCGATGAGTTTCCTGTACTGAGATGCCGTGAGCTGGCTGAACCTGTGACTGAAGAGCACCTGCGAAAAAATATGCGTCACTGGGAGTTACGGCTCGACCGAATGCTGTTTGCTGAATATCCGTGGGCAGCGCGGAGGCTCTACTGGCTGAACGACGGTGGCTCACACCATTTTGGCGCTGCCCGCCAGGCATGCCGCCTGGGCACTGCGGTTCCGCTTACAGGCCGACTCTGTCGCTATGGTGTAAATGTGCCGATGATCTCCGCTATACGTCAGCAATGGCATCTGTTTGCTATTCCAGCCGACGAAATTTACGGCAGCTTCTTCGACGCCATGAATGCCTTTGAATGCCCGTTTGGTAATTCCGGTTTGCCGCGTCACATGCATGATACGGATAAGTCAGGAGTTGCTCTCAAACTGGTCTGGCTTGAACGTGGCCATCCCAGAGCCAGTGCTGTTGCTGAGGTACTTTCAGCCGCAGGCTTTCCGGATTTCGGTAAACAACTGAATCTGCTGGCGATACAAACGGCTGAAACAATATCTCTGGAAGGACCCTAATCCCGCCTGAGTTTAAAATTTCAGTGTCGATCGGTTATTATTCTGACGGAAGCATGCTATGGCCCGGATTAATACCGACGCCAGCTGCCTCGAATAACGAATTTTGATACAGGGAGTAGACCTGCTTGACGCTGACAGATAAATCGGGCCATCTTGCATGGTGCGCCCTGGTGGCACTTGCGCTGGCCAGACAGGATGGTGGCGTTCTCTCGTCGGCACAGGAAAACCTCTTTCTCACCCGATGGCTTGCGACTGCGCTGAAGCAACGCCGGTTTTCGCGTGATGTTGCCCCCGATATCGAGTGGCTTCTGAAACAGGGACGCCAGCTGGGCGTCAGCGCGAAGCTGGCCAGCAAGCTGAATTACCTCTGGCGCTCCTGCACCGGCGAGTTGACTGAACAGAACGATCTGTTCCGGTTGACCTATGCGCTGGAAACAGCGAAAGATATGCACTGGAATTACCGTCTGCTGAGCGATCGGGAATGGTCCGGCCGGAATGCTGTGGCGCTCAGTGCGGGCGTGAACGGCATTTATCTCTCTCGGGCCAACCTCGATGTCGCTTTTGACGACAGCGGCCGACAAATAAATCCGCTGACAGCGCGTCTGACTGGGAACGTAGCGGGGGTAATGAAGCTGTTAAATCGCTGTGGCTGGAAGGCAGAGCCTGAGTCTGGTGCCTCCCTGCCCCACCAGTATTCGCTGATGGCCAGACAGGGAGTGCCAGGCAAGGGTGATTAGTGGCGGATCTGCGCCAGGTCGTCTTCGGTCAGACCGGTCATTTTCATGACGGTATTGCGGTCAATGCCGTTCTGGAGCATGGTACGGGCTATTTTCAAAGTCGCTTCGCGCTCCCCTTCTGAACGACCTTCCTGTTTTCCAAGCTGGATACCTTTCTCAATACCCTTCTGTTCGAGTTGTTGTGCGATGGTCATAAGTGCGTCTCCGTGTTGCGGCACACGCTGTGCCAGTTCGCGTACAAAGGCTTCGGCGTCCGATGTTTCGCCTGCCTGCACTATATAGTGTACCAGCGATATCACCTGCGATGAAGACAGATATCCGGCCAGCAAAATGGGCGCCAGCCGGTCAACCAGTTCTGCCAGGTCGCGCTGGTGAATATGTTTCTGCAGTAAGGTCAGGGCAGCCATGCTGCGATGCCCGGCGATTTCATCATCAGGAATGACCGTAACGTCAACCAGCGGGAAAGCGCTGCTGTATAGTTTGCCTGCCAGCCCGGGATCGTCAAATTCATCCAGCCAGCGGGTAGAGTACGGATACGGGCTGCGCTTACCCGTATAGAACAGCACCGGTATCACCAGTGGCAACTTTTTATGCCCTGCCTCCAGGTGGCGCTGCATGGCGGCCACCGCATAGCGTATCAGGCGGAAAGCCATATGTTTGTCCGGCGTTGACTGGTGTTCCACGAGGACATGTATGTACCCGTCACCTGCTGTGGTTTTCAGGCTGTAGAGAACGTCGCTGAAATACTGGCGTAGATCATCCTCAACGAACGAGCCGGATTCCAGCTTCAGCGTGCTGAGATCGCAGACTGCGCGCAGTTCTGCGGGCAAATGCAACTCCATAAAATCCCGCGCAACATCCGGTTGCGTCAGGAACTGCCTGAACGTGGCATCGTGGGGTGTACTTTTCTTCTTCTTCATCAGCCCTGGCTCTGAAAGATGACCAGGATATGTTATCACAGCCCGGAAAAAGCTAATTATTTGGTGGACACCACTTTGTCGGATGCTTCAGATTATGACCAGACGGTTTACGCTGTACGCTTACGTTCCAAATAAAATGTTATTTATTTCCGGGCCGCTCCCGGTACCAGAGCAGGCCTTGCTTACGGAGCTGTAAATCTCCTAATGGGTATAAAAAAGTAATTTAATGTATTGAAATGTCTGGAGTTAAGATGAAATCAATTGCCATGCCTGTTGTCTATATGTTGCGTTAATGCTACGGTTACGGATTAATTGAATTAAAATCATTTAATATCATTCGGTTATAGGTCGATTGCTTTAACATGATCACCTGCCGCAACGCACTACACAACTCGTTAAATAGATTATAACGATCAATTAAGCATTACTGATCGTTATTGACGTTCATTTGGGGCCGGACTATCATTCCCTCAACGACACGCCGAAGGTATTTTTAAATAAGGTGAATTTCGGTTCATATTAGCATTCTTAATTTCTAGTAAGTCTCGGGAGGGCTTAACTCAACATCATCGCAGTTTTACTTTTACGTGGCAGGTATCTCACTATTTTTCCAGTCCGGAGTATTTCCGCCACATATTTTTTTAAATTAATTTTAATATATATCAGAGGATCCACATGCAACCAAAAATTAAATCAGGGGTGTTAGTGCGCTCACTGCTGGCTGCTGCCGTTATCTGCAGCGTGCCTTTTACCGCCAGCGCCGCTGACGGCACAATTAATTTCACCGGCTCCATTCTTGACTCCGCCTGTACCGTAAATACCATCTCTGCGTCACAGACCGTCAACCTGGGCAATCTTCAGCGCTCTGTGTTCAAAGCAGCGGGTGATGTCGCCTCCGCTACCCGTTTTGACATTGTTCTGGAGAACTGTCCCGATACCGTTACGTCCGCATCCGTGAAGTTTGACGGGACGGCTAACGCCACGAATAGCAACATTCTGGCGCTGAACAGCGGACAAACCGCCCAGGGGGTGGGCGTGGCGTTGTTTGAGGAAGACGGCGTGACAGCCATTCCGCTGAGCACCCCGTCGGCACAAATGACGCTGGTAAATACCGGGGATACGAACCGCAACGTGATGACGTTCGTGGCGAAATATCAGGCCACTCAGGCGGCGGTGACTGCCGGCACCGCAAATGCCACCTCTGACTTCACTATTGTATATCAGTAACTTATGGGGCGCACCTCTGGTGCGCTCGTTTTTATCGTACTCGAAGGGGCCTACCGTGAACGGAATAAAGTTCATTGCTTTTCTGCTGGCGTTTGCCTGCATAGCACCTGCCAAGGCCAGCGTGACGCTGGGCGGAACGCGTCTGATTTATGATGCGTCAAAACGTGAGGCGGCCATTTCTGTCTCCAACGGTCAGCAGGGGGTTCCGCACCTCATTCAGTCATGGGTCGAGGTTGACGGCAGCGCGACGGACAAAGCGCCGTTTATCGTCACGCCTCCTCTTTTCCGCCTTGATGCAGGACGTGAAAACACCCTCAGGGTGGTCTTTACCGGCAAGTCTGCACTGCCGGATGACCGTGAATCCGTTTACTGGCTGAACGTCAAATCGATTCCCGCAATCGAAAAATCGGATCAGAATCGTCTCCTGATTGCCGTAAAGAGCAAGATTAAACTCTTTTATCGCCCGGCGGCGCTGAATACGGACGCCGTCGCAGACGCGTGGAAAAAACTGTCGTTCAGCCACGGCGGCGGACAGCTCACCATTACCAACCCCACGCCCTACTACGTTTCATTGTTTTCCCTGAAAGCGGGTTCACAGGCCATTAAAACCCCGCCGATGGTTCCGCCTTTTGGCAACGTATCGGTCAGCAGTTCCGGTGGCGCCGTCACCTGGCGTGCGGTTAATGATTTTGGCGGGATTACCGACGAAATGCGTCAGTAACAACCGGAACCGTTATTCAATGAAATCTCACAAGAACAAGCCAGTATTGTACACCAGCCGCTCCCGGAAGTTTGCCCGCCCATCGGGCCCTCACGGTTACGTATCGCCCCTGCCGCTGCTTGCCGTGCTGCTGCCGCTCAGCGCCAGTGTCCAGGCGCAGTCGCTGTACTTTATGGCCGATGCCCTGGAGCGAACGGGGGAGGCGGCAGACAGTATTGACCTCAGCCGTTTTGAAGAGGGGGAGCAGCTGCCGGGCACCTACAGGGTCGATATCTGGCTGAACGGGGAGCGGATACGCACCGCCAGTATCAACTTCGTGGCGCTACAGGGGCGCGGCCTGTCCCCGGAGCTGACCCCTGAAATGCTGCGGGAGCTGGGCGTTCGCGTTGACGCGTTCCCGGCGCTGGCATCCCTGCCTCCGGGGACGATCATCAACGACCCGGGCGCGTTTATCCCCGATGCGACCGCCCGGCTGGATTTTGACCAGCAGCGGCTTGATCTTTCTGTGCCACAGGCGGCGCTTGAGGTACAGGCCCGCGGCTCCGTCGATCCGTCCCGCTGGGACCAGGGGATCCCCGCCGCTCTTCTCAGCTACAGCGTAAGCGGCTCCCGAAACAGCCACAAGAGCGGTGACAGTCAGGAGCAGCTTTACGTGAACCTGCAGAGTGGCCTCAATCTTGGCCCGTGGCGCCTGCGTAACTACAGCACGGGCTCCAGCGACGCACGGAAATTCTCATCCGTCAGCACCACCCTGAGCCGCGACCTGCAGTTTCTCAGGGGGCAGCTTGAGCTCGGTGAAACAAGTACGCCGGGCGATATTTTTGACAGCGTGTTATTCAGGGGCGTGCAGATTTATTCTGACGACGCGATGCTGCCCGACAGCCTGCGCGGCTATGCGCCGGTGATCAGGGGTATTGCACAGAGCAACGCAAGGGTCACCGTGGAGCAAAACGGTTTTACCGTTTATCAGACCTACGTGGCGCCGGGAAGCTTCGAAATCCGGGATCTGTATCCGACGGCGTCAAGCGGCGATCTGAATGTAACGGTGACGGAAGCCGACGGCAGCGAGCGCCGCTTTGTTCAGCCATTTTCCTCGGTGCCGATGATGCTCCGTGAGGGGCGGCTGAAGTACACCTTCAGCGGCGGCGAATACCGCACCACGCAGGCCCTGGCCGTCACGCCGGGATTTGGTCTTGCCACGCTCGCCTACGGTCTGTCGAACCGCATCACCGCCTATACCGGTATGCTGGGCGCGGAGAACTACCGGTCGGGCGTGCTGGGAAGCGCATTCAGCCTCGGGGATCTGGGCTCGGTATCAACCGACGTGACTTATGCGGCCAGCACGCTGAATGACGTCACCCGCAGCAGACATACCGGGCAGTCCTACCGGGCGCAGTACTCGAAAACGGTGGCAACAACGGATACCACCATTACTCTTGCGAGCTACCGTTACTCCACGGAGGGTTTCTATACCTTTCAGGAAGTGAACGAAAGCGCCAGAGAGCGTTACAACAGGCGCAGCCGTCACCAGCTGAACCTGAGCCAGTCGGTGGCCTCTGCCGGCAGCGTGTACGTCTCTGCCTGGCAGCAGGATTACTGGCGAAAGAGCGGCTATGAGCGCAGCATCAGCACGGGCTATAACACCAGCCTCAACGGCATCAGCTATTCGCTGGGCTACACCCACAGCAGCAGCCCGGGAACAGCGAAAAATAACCAGCAGGTTGCGTTCAGCATGCAGGTTCCGCTGGACAGGTGGCTAAAGAACAGCTGGGCCAGCTACGGTCTGACCGGCCAGAAGTCCGGTCCTGTTGTCCATCAGGCCGGGCTGAGCGGTACGGCCCTGGCAGACAATAAGCTCAGCTACTCGCTGCGTCAGAGCTATAACAGGGACGAAAAGGATGCGGGCGGGAGCCTGAGCGGGAGTTACCGTGGTGCCTACGGGACGGTAAACACGGGCTACAGCTACAGTCGCGATAGCCGCCAGGTGAACTTTGGCATTCAGGGAGGGATTGTGGCGCATGAGAACGGCATCACCCTTTCCCAGCCGCTGGGCGACTCGGTGACGCTGGTGAAGGCGGCGGGGGCGTCTGGCGTGAGCATTCAGAACAACCCCGGGGTGTCGACCGACTGGCGGGGATACGCGGTGGTGCCTTACGCCAGTGCCTATCAGAATAATCGTGTCGCCATCGATACGCAGACGCTGGGACAGAATACGGAAATAGAAGAGACGGTGCTTGGCGTGGTGCCGACGCGAGGGGCGGTGGTACGGGCGACATTTAACGCGAAAGCCGGCCAGCGGGCGCTGCTGACGCTGATGTATCAGGGAAAACCGGTGCCGTTTGGTGCTCTGGTGAAGCAGAACGGTCAGGATAACGTGAGTATTGTGGGCGAAAACGGCGAGGTGTATCTGAGCGGTCTGGATGACGCAACCATGCTGACGGTACAGTGGAACGGAAGCAGGTGTATTACACGATTCAATCTTACACCAATTAAAGACAGCGGGATTATGGTGCAGACCATTGCATGTCGATGAATAAAAATACTGGAGTCAGTACAGGAAAAGGTTCTGTCGCATTAAGAAATGGTCTGGTAACAAACTGTTAAATGGGTTTCAGGTCAAAAAAGAATCGAAAGCCGTATTTTGTTAACATAAGAGCCACAACCGGGCACCATCATTGTGCGCCCGGCGGCAACATTCATGGTCAGGAAATATTTAAAACGATGATTCAATTTTCTAACCATGAACGGCTATGGCAGGCGCTTCACAGCACGATAACGCGCAACCATCAGTGCCGTTCGATGTGGCAGTTGTTGAAAAAAGTTCACCATTTTATGGAAATCATTAGCCCGTTCCCCGTAGGTAATCATGGGCTGGCATAAGTGTAGCAGTATTCGGCGCAGCTATTTAGGTAGAAGGAGTATATTATGTTTTTTATCAGATGCAATATATGTGCATTGTTATTCATTATTTCAGCATACAGCCATGCTACTTGTACATTGCAAAATGGAGCTAGAGAGGGAAGTATTACAGTTAGTATGGATCCTCAAAATTTGAATCCAGGCCAGAGTTTGGCTATTAAAACATCCCAGACTCAAGCACAAGCCGCATCAGCTATGGGCATAGCAAGAGATACAGTATTTGTCCGTTGCACCAATAGTGAGTCGCTGGTAATGACGAATGGCTCTTTTACTCCAATAGCTGGCTTTAGCCCTGATGGTACTGGTTTTATTGAAACTGGCATTGATAACTTATATTTTTATATACAATATACTCCAGGCTCTGCAACCGGCATTCGTTATCCAAATACAGATGGTGGGATATATTCTCGTTTAGTAAGTACGTTTAATCATGGATTTCCTCGATGGTTAGATATTGGGAGCCTAAATGTACATCTCTATCAAAATGGTAAAATTTCAAATGGTGGTGTAGTCCCGGCAGGAACTATCGTCAGGTGGGGGACATCTGATGGAATTCAATTACTTAACATTAATGTTAATAGTTTCACAGTTTATGTGAAGGCATGCTCAGTGTTAAATCCTACATTGAATGTAGATATGGGAGCTATAAATAAAAGTCAATTTACAGGTGTTGGCAGCACTGCCGGGGGCAATAATTTTACGATTTCCATGAACTGCGATTCAGATATAGACCCTGCAATAACATTTACTGGCGTAACACCTAAAAATGGAAGTGTATTATCCCTGAACGATTATGATTCCAACACTACAGCCCAGGGGGTTGGTATTACAATGCTATATCAAAATAAGCAAATTAATTTTGACTCCCCCTTAAATCTCGGTGCAAGTTTACAAGGAATTAATAATTTCAATTTTGATGCAAAATACATTCAAACTTCTGAAAAAATAACAGGGGGGAGTGCTAATTCAACCGTAAACTTTACAGTTACATATCAGTAATATCAGTTTTTTTTTCAAAACCCATATTTAAGCTAAATTTTTAATTTAAATTTGAGAAGGGGAGGGAATAGTCTCTGAATGATCGATGAATATATAGGGCTATGTCGTATCAACGGCGGTATGTTACATAAATAGTATTATCGGTTTTTCAGGTGACCAGCTGATAAAAGGTTCTCTCACATTAAGGGATTTCCAGGTTACATACTATTTTTTCTTACACTAAGCCCGCAAATACCTGAGACGGAGCTTGATTATTACGATGAGCACAGACTGTACTGACCCTACAACAGTTGACAAATTCTGTCCTCACGACTAGGCCTGTTTAAAGGCCTCCGGACTGACGCCGCCGAGATGACTGTGGCGAAAGGACCGATTGTAGAAGACTTAATGTAATCGAAGATATCGGCCCGGGCCAGATCCCGGGTTTTATAGATGCGTTTTCTGATCCGTTCTTTTTTCAGTGAACTGAAGAACGATTCGGCCACCGCATTATCCCAGCAGTTGCCACGCCGGCTCATCCTGGGTGCCAGATTATTGGCGCGACAGAACCGTTGCCAGTCGTCGCTGCCGTACTGACTGCCCTGGTCTGAGTGTACGATAACCTTGCAGTGGCCTGCTCCCCGTTGATTAACACACCGCGATGTTAGTAATGTCTTCATAAGCCACATGAGGACATTCCCATGAAGAAGCGATTTTCCGACGAACAGATCATCAGTATTCTCCGCGAGGCAGAAGCCGGGGTTTCGGCCCGGGAACTCTGCCGCAAGCACGCCATTTCAGACGCCACCTTTTATACCTGGCGCAAGAAGTTCGGCGGCATGGAAATTCCCGAAGTGAAGCGGCTCAGGTCGCTTGAAGAGGAGAACGCTCGTCTCAAGAAGCTGCTGGCTGAAGCCATGCTAGATAAGGAGGCGCTTCAGGTGGCTCTGGGCCGAAAGCTCTGACGACAGACCAGAAGCGGGAAGCCGTGGAGGTCATGTGTGAGGCAACGGGTCTGTCGCAACGCCGTGCCTGCAGGCTGGCCGGTCTGTCACTTTCAACCTGCCGTTATTCGGCCCAGCGTCCGGCTGCTGACGCGCAACTGTCTCTACGCATCACAGAGCTGGCACTAGAACGCAGGCGATTTGGTTACCGGCGCATCTGGCAGTTATTGCGCCGGGAGGGCCTTCACGTCAACCACAAGCGGGTTTACCGCATCTATCACCTTAACGGTCTGGGTGTAAAACGCAGGCGCCGCCGTAAGGGTCTGGCGACTGAACGGCTTCCGCTTCTTCGTCCGGATGCTCCGAATCTGACATGGTCGATGGATTTTGTCATGGATGCACTTGCCAGCTGCCGCCGGATTAAGTGCCTGACCTGTGTGGATGATTTCACGAAGGAGTGTCTGACGATCACCGCCGCTTTTGGGATTTCAGGTATTCAGGTCGCGCGTATTCTGGACAGCATTGCGCTGTTTCGTGGATATCCTGAGACGATAAGAACCGATCAGGGCCCGGAATTTACCTGCCGCGTGCTGGATCAATGGGCCTTTGAACATGGTGTTGAGTTGCGCTTAATCCAGCCGGGCAAGCCAACTCAGAACGGATTTATTGAGAGTTTCAATGGTCGCTTTCGGGATGAATGCCTGAATGAACACTGGTTCAGCGATGTTCTTCATGCCCGGAAAATCATTAATGACTGGCGGCAGGACTATAACGAGTCCAGACCTCATTCATCGCTGAATTACCAGACGCCATCTGAATTTGCAGCAGGCTGGCGAAACGGGAGACATGAAGAAAAATCAACCGACATTACTAACTGAAGGTTGTATCTAATACTGATGGCAGGTCACCTACATAGTGAAGAAACGTACTACCGCATATCCACCCCTATCCTATGGATAAACATGTAGCAAGTAGCAAACCTTAAGCTTATTATGTGATATTAGGGGTCAACTTGGAAAACGGAAAATATCCTACGCTAAGACTGTTTTTTGTACAGCTTTGCTCCATCACGTGTAAGAGTTACGCGTGATTTCAGTCCATCTTTTGGGCTTATTTGAGAAGGGAAAAATAGAGGTGGTGTTTCAAAAGAGGATTTTTACTTGATGTATGAGTCCAGTACCTTCAACACTACCTCAAGGTCTTCCTCACGTTTTTTTTCCTCACCTTCATGAACAATATGTTCTGTAAGATGCCCTTTTATTACCTCACGCATTAAACCATTCACTGCCCCACGTATTGCTGCGATCTGTTGCAGTACGGAGGCGCATTCATGGGGTTCATCCAGCATTTTTTTCAGAGCCACGACCTGCCCCTGAATCTTGTTTGTGCGGGCTATGATTTTTTGTTTATCACGGATCGTATGCGACATTCTGAAACCTCATTCACCAAAATAACTCCCTAAATTGTATCACCCTCATTCTACTGGGGGGTAGTATATTTTACTGGGGGGGAGTAGAATCCGAACCATCATTTCTAACCAAGACTTATTATAATGAACGAATTTACTACCCTTTTGCAGCAAGGTAACGCCTGGTTTTTTATTCCCAGTGCAATTTTACTCGGTGCTCTTCATGGGCTGGAACCTGGACATTCAAAAACCATGATGGCGGCTTTCATCATCGCAATCAGGGGCACTATCCGGCAGGCTGTCATGCTTGGGCTGGCGGCGACCCTTTCACATACTGCGATCGTATGGTTGATTGCCTTTGGTGGGATGTATCTTAGCAATAAGTTCACCGCAGAATCTGCCGAACCCTGGCTACAGCTGATTTCCGCTGTCATCATTCTGAGCACAGCTCTCTGGATGTTCTGGCGAACGTGGAAAGGTGAAAAAAATTGGCTGGAAGGAATGCAGGAGAGTGAAAAACACCTTCATCATAATGAATTACGCCTGATTGACACCGGCCACGGTAAAATTGAATTATCCATTTTCGAAGAAGGCCAACCACCGCACTGGCAATTACGCACACTCAGTGGCAGAAAATGGGAAGCCCGTGATGTATCGCTGATCACAACACGGGAGGCTGCTAAGTTTTCACAGCTTTTTGATTTTGTTGATAAGGGTGACTATTTAGAGTCCCGATTACCCATTCCTGAACCTCATGATTTTGCGGTACGTCTTTCTTTAGGTCATCGGGGTCATGTCCATGATTATGATGTTTCGTTCCAGGAACACGAGCATGACCATTCTTTGCTGGAAGGTCTGGATGTCAATTCTAAGGAATATCAGGATGCCCACGAACTGTCACATGCCAATGACATCAAGCGCCGTTTTACCGATAAAGAGGTTACAAACGGACAGATCCTGTTGTTTGGTCTGACAGGAGGGCTTATCCCTTGTCCTGCGGCAATTACGGTATTACTCATTTGCATACAGCTTAAAGCTTTAACATTAGGTGCAACACTGGTTGTCAGCTTCAGTATTGGGCTTGCTCTGACGCTGGTAACTGTCGGTATAGGCGCAGCTGTGAGTGTTCGCCAGGTTGCAAAACGCTGGAGTGGTTTTAATACAATTGCAAAAAAAGCACCTTACTTTTCAAGTGCTCTTATTGGATGTGTCGGTGTTTACATGGGGATTCATGGGTATCTTGGGATCATTGGCTAATTGCTCCGCAGGCGGTGTATTTTAACATTTTGGATCTGCCGCTTTTACCCTGAGGATAGTTTGCCGCGTCGTGTTGAACTCACGGGCAACTGCACTAACACTAAAGCCTGCATTAAGACGTTCAACCGCTGCTAACTTTTGCTCTTCGTTCAGCGTGGGAGGACGTCCGAAACGTTTTCCTGCTGCTTTTGCCCTCATAATACCTGAATGCGTACGCTCAAGCAGCAGATCCCGCTCAAACTCCGCTACAGCAGAAATCACCTGCATAGTCATTTTTCCGGCCGGACTGGTCAAGTCGACACCACCGAGAGCGAGGCAATGAACGCGAATATCTGAAACCGCCAGTTGCTCTACTGTTTTTCGGATATCCATCGCATTACGACCCAAACGGTCAAGTTTGGTGACGATCAGCACATCACCATTTTCCATGCGATCAAGCAACGGGGTTCGAGGTCCAATGATGTAAAAAACCACGCTAAGAGGTTAATTCATTGTTTGTATTGAAATTTAATGGTCTTAACTCGCCCTTTAAAATATCGTCTGGTAACGAAAACGTATAATGCCCCAGCATATTTATATGGCCATGTATCAGCGGCGACAATCTTGCCAGGTGCTCCTCCTCAGGTGTTTCCCCCGATTTGCGAAGATGTGACAACGCCTCCTGCATGTAAAGTGTATTCCACAGCACAACCGCATTGGTCACCAGGCCCAGAGCACCCAGTTGATCTTCCTGACCTTCACGGTAGCGTTTTCTAATCTCACCACGTTGTCCGTAGCAAATGGCTCGAGCCACTGCATGGCGTCCTTCTCCCCGGTTGAGCTGAGTGAGTATCCGACGCCGGTAATCCTCATCATCGATATAGTTGAGAAGATACAAAGTCTTGTTGACCCGGCCCACTTCCATAATCGCCTGAGCCAGACCAGATGGTCGGCTACTTCTCAACAGTGAACGAATAAGCTCTGATGCATGGATGGTCCCAAGCTTCAGTGAGCCCGCCATTCGCATCATTTCATCCCATTGGGATTCTATTTTTGAAAGTTCAACACATCCCCGGGCCAGCTCATTCAGGGCACCATAATGGGCTATTTTATCTGCCCGCCAGAATATCGCCCCACCTGCATCGGCCAGACGAGGGGAAAACTGGTAGCCCAGTAACCAGAACAGGCCAAAAATGATATCGCTGGATCCTGCCGTGTCCGTCATAATTTCTACCGGATTCAGCCCGGTCTGCTGCTCCAGAAGCCCTTCCAGTACAAAGATGGAATCACGAAGCGTACCGGGAACGACAATGCCATGGAAACCGGAGTACTGATCTGAGACGAAGTTGTACCAGGTGATACCGCGTCCTGAACCAAAGTATTTACGATTTGGTCCGGAATTAACCGTTTTAACCGGTGTGACAAAACGCATACCATCTGCGGAGGCAACCTCCCCACCTCCCCAGTACCCTGCGAGCGGCAGCGTGGACTGAAAATCAACCAGCCGTGCATTAGCGCTAACCAGCGTTTCTGCCCTGAGATAATTTTGTTTAACCCAGCTCAGGCGATGACGAGTAAGCGCGGGAATATTATGCTTTATCAGAGGTTCATGCCCTATATTGCAGGCTTCCGCCAGCAATGTTGCGCACAGACTGACCTGGAGATCCTGCGCCCGTGCACCTGATTCACTGACGTGGCTGAATTCGCGGGTAAAACCGGTTCGGGCATCTATTTCAAGCAACAGCTCAGTCAGATCAACGGGTGGGATCAGTTCTCTTACCCGATGATTCAATTGTATCAGTGCCGGTGGCTCATCCAGTTTATCCAGACTGCTGATCGTCAGTGAGGGATGCTTACCTTCATTGCTTATGCTGACCGCTGCGTTGCAGGCAAAACGTGAAGCCACTGATTTCCATGTGTCATCAAGCCGCGTAGCCAGTTGTTCTGCTGCTTTAGTTCCGTCTGATGGATGACCCAGCGCCCGACATACCGGGATCCGTTGTGCCTGCCATTCAGCTCCCTGAAGCAATTTTTGACGCGGGTCCCCCCACCGGTCACTGTTCTCCAGCCAGAGATCACGACGGCGCAAAGAATCCTGAAGGCGCTCAAGAAGGCACAACGAGTAACCCGCTCGTAGAATCCTGCCATCTCTGTCGTAGACCAGACGTTTCCAGGGGCCGGAAATGATTTGCTCTGGTGCATCGTCGAGAATTCGCTTTTTTGAGCCACTCAGTTCGGCCAGATAATGGATTGCTGACAATGTGTGCTCCCCGGCCGGGGCAGCCTGAAAGTGTAAGTCACGCAACATCGCGGAAAGAAAGCGCTTCACCCGTCCATATTGTTCCACCATTTCATCCTGAAAGTGAGTATCCTGAGGGCGCGCCAGCTCATTTACCTTACCGACGGATTCAGCCAGTTTGTCCTTTGGTATGCGGCGAAAAATAGCCTGCCGCAGAGCTGCTTCATCGGTGTTCTCATCAAGTAATAACGAGCATGCCCGTGCCAGTAATAGCGCGGCACGATCAAGATCTTTCAGGGTCCTGAGCCGCTTTTTCTGCCCAATACTTTTCGCAGAACGAGTGATATCCAGAATAAGCATATCCAGCACATCAACGGCCTCGTCAAGCGCCGAAATTTCCTGCGCTTTTACAAACGCAGTAAGCACGGCCAGTCGCCGTTCCTCAGGCATTCTTGAAATATATTTCACCGAAGCCATTCCGGCATAACGGGCCAAATTTCGCAGCTGGATGGCAGGCAGACCGGAAAAATTCAGCCGGGAAAACTCCATGCTACGCAGTCGGGTATATCGCTCCAGGGCGTCTGTAAATGACGGTCCACTGATAGTGACAGGACCTTTTCGTATCTCCTCCAGCACCGATATACGCTGCCCTTCAGGTATTTCAAGTAAACCGTCCAGTTGCGCTTTTTGCCAGCTGTCAGGCAACAAAGCCAGCCTTCGCCACAATCGTCGACTTGCCCGTTCACGTACTTCGCCAATCAACCTTGTCAGAGTCGAGGCTGCGGGTAACAGGATCTTATTTTGCAGCAACCATGCAGTAGCAAAATCAAACAGCAGACCTGGGCGCTCATTGCTGAGCCAGGCGCGAGTATAGAGCAAACGCTTCAGTCTGAATGTCCAGGGGAAATCACCAAAATCATGATAATCATAATAGAGCTTGATAAGCCCCTGATGCTCCCAGCGGGTATTTTCTCTTTCAGCATATCGGGAAAGGATCTCTGGTCGGCTGATGTTCAACTGTGCCGCAATGTAAAAACGGATGAATGAAGGAATTTGAAGGGGATCAGGAAGAAATGTTCCCAGGAAGCGCGCCGTAGTCAGCTGAAGTGCAATCCCCAGACGGTTATGTTTTCCCCGTCGCTGATTAATAAAAGCAAGGTCACGCTCATCCAGATGAAAATATCGGGCCAGTTGAACCTCATTTGGCTCTGCCACATAGCGACCGTAGTTTTCTGTCTGTTCTCTGGTCAGAAAATCATCACTCATTGCGCATCCTTTCGTAAACTGGCGATCTGCTCTATTCTTGACAGTCTCAGATATTATAAGTTTTGAGACCTATCTAAATGGGTATAAACATGAGTATCAAAAATCGTATTTTATGCTTTATGATACTACGCAGTATCAATATCGATTTGTGAGACCAATATGGCATTACTGGGATATGCGAGAGTATCAACCAGCCATCAGAAACTGACGATGCAAATTTCTGAGCTGAAATCTGCCGGGGTCAGGGACGATCGCATTTTTACTGACATGATGTCGGGAGCCACAGACGCACGGGAAGGGTTGCAGCGGCTGCTGGCACGGGCAGAAAAGGATGACGTCATCCTGTGTACCAAAATGGATCGTATGGGCCGTAATACCGCTGATATGATCCACATTGTGGATGCCTGCTATAAAAAGGGGATCGCCATACGTTTTCTGGAAAACGGCCTCAGTACCGAAGGAACTATGGGAAAAATGGTGATACAGATTCTGGCCGCCGTGGCTGAGGCAGAACGGGAACGCATTCTTGAGCGTACCAATGATGGCCGGGTAATAGCTATGGCTGCTGGTGTTAAATTCGGGCGAAAACCCCATAGCAAATCTGTGATTGCCCTGCAATTTATACGTCAAAAAATGACGGCTGAAGCTGTGATGAACAAAACGGGGATTTCGCGGGCAACCTATTATCGTTTGAAAAAAGTAGCACTAAATCCTTTTTAAATCGACGCTAAAGAATGAGCAAGTTCACTCATTTCAGGAACAAATTTTCATTCCGGTATCAGGTTGCCAGTTTTTTAAAACTATTCTGATTTCTTAGCTTCCGCTCAGGCCTTTTCGTGATCAACAGGTACAGGACCGCGAAATGCCCGGCGCCATTCGCTTGGGCTGACGCTGAATTTCGCCTTAAAACTCTGGCGGAAAGAGATTGGCGACTGAAACCCGGCCATGTCAGACACGCTTTCAATACTGCTGTCCGTAGTTTCCAGCAACTCCTGGCTTCTCTGAAGACGCTCAGCGTTTAGCCAGTCACCCAGCGTTGTCCCGGTTGCCTTAAAAAAATGACGGGTAAGTGTCCGCCTGCTCATGCTGGCAAACCCCGCCAGCGAGTCGAGGTCGTGCGGCTTGTCCAGATTGCGACGCAGGTAGTCCATCAGCTCGTTCATTTTTCCGTCCCGCGTAGATACAGGGACCGGGCGTTCAATAAACTGTGCCTGACCGCCTTCCCGGTAAGGAGGAACCACCATTCTTCTTGCTACCCGGTTTGCAACCGCTGAACCGTAATGATCCCTGATGATATTAAGACAGCAGTCAATACCGGCGGCGGTGCCGGCAGAGGTAATAAGGCGTTCATCGCTGGTATACAGCGAGTTGCTGTCCAGACGAACGGCGGGAAATCGTTCAACGAAGTCCTGCTCGAACTCCCAGTGTGTTGCAGCCCGGTGCTGATCCAGCAAGCCGGAATACGCGAGCACGTAAGCTCCCAGGCAAAGCCCCACCACTTCTGCGCCGCGCTGCCATGCGTTTATCAGCTTATCAAGTAACGCCTGAGAAGGCCGCTCTTCCGGATGATTCCAGTAAGGCACGATAATAATGTCTGCGACGTCAAGTAACTCAAGGCCATGTTCCACATTGATTGACAGGCCAATATCTGACAGGACGACGCCCGGTTTTTCAGCACAAATTTCCACGCGGAATAAATCCGGCTGCGGCATAGACTGTCCGAAAATAATACAGGGGACTGAAAAGTGAAACGGGCTGAATCCGGCCGTGGCAATCACGGCGACCGTCAATGCAGACATAACGTTAACCTTACCGTAAAGGATAGCCACCGGAACACCGGCGGCAGTATTGCTGATTCCGATTGATCAGAGGATAACAGGTGACCTGTCGGAATACATTCTTCCCCTGAATCAATCTTATTGGCTTATCAGAAAGCCATTGTTTCACCGTCTGCAGGAATAAGAATCTTATCTTCAATACCGTGTTCAAGTGAGAACTCGCGTAATTCTGCGCGGGTAAGGAGGCAATGATTGATTGATTCCATGTGAGACGCCACGATGGTCGCAGTCGGCAACATCTTAAGCGTGCGCAAGGTATCTTCTTTGCCCATGATGATCGGACCGTACAGGTCGTTGACCGCATAGCCGGTATTGAGTACCACAATCTCCGGCTTGAAGCGCTGAAGGCTTTTTACATAAGGCTTAACCCAGACGGTGTCACCGGCGATATAAAGCGTTTTTTCATCATGATGCGTGAAGACCAGACCGCATGCGTCACCCAGTAAATCACCCAATTGGGCATCGGCGTACAGTTCGTTACTGCCGTGCTGGCCGTCAGTTTTATAAATCGTCAGTCCGTCAACAAAATGATTTTCATCTTTCAGTACCCGGATGTTAAAAAAGCCCTGAGAACGGATCAGCGCCGCATCTTTTTCATCCTGCGTATAAATAAGCATGTCTTTAGGAACAGCCTGCTGCGCTGCTTCGTCCCAGTGATCGGTATGAGTGTGGGTCAGGATAACGGCATCAACAGCCAGTAAATCTTCTACAGGCACAGGCAAAGCAACCATGGGATTACGCAGGTGCGGGCGAGCACTCCCGGCAAAACCATCCCAGGCTTCCTTTTCTGCCAGCATTGGGTCGATAAGGAATTTTTTACCGGCATATTGCAGCACGAGAGTGGCATTGCGGATTTGCGTTAATTTCATTAGTTGCTCCAGGGATTCATCAGATTTTGAGGCTCAGCCACTGCGTTCGACTGGGTGGCTGCGAGTGGCTTTACTATAAGAGCAGGAAGGGATAGGCCGTGATATGCCCACAGGTCATAAGTCGATGAAATCAGGTCAATCGCAATGGTTAAGTTTTCTTACTGTCCTTTCTCCGCTGCCAAAAGGCCTGTTCAAAGGTAATAGAAAAAAGGGATCAAAAAGGGAACAACCAGCGTCGTGATCCCGCCCATCAGAACAGCAAAAGGGACATAATCCGCGCCGCAGTACTTCTCAATAACTGGCAGCGTCACATCAAGAGCCGTTGAACCGGATATAGCGATGGTGGCGTTACTGTAACCGAACCGCGAAATCAGCGGAATGAGCATCAGCGCAGATATCCCGCGAAACAGATCGCTTAAGAAAGCCACGGTTCCTAACAGAGGATTGCCCATTTTGGTGAACAGCGTTCCAGAAAGGGTATACCAGCCAAACCCGGATCCGATCGCAAGAACCTCATGGAGCGGCACGTTGATAAACAATGATGCCAGGGCGGCCCCCATAAATGATGATAATATCGTGACCAACGTCAGCCTCAGGTTAGCTTTGTTTAACAGCACGCGTTTAATACTGATATTCGAATACGATAATTTTACCGCGACGGAAAATATCAACAGATACAGAAGCAAAGATATAATGCGGTCTGCGTCCAGGTCGGGCATTAACCCTCTGAACCCCAGTATAAAGCCGGCCGCCGCCGTGATTATCTGAGTAAGCGTGGGAAGAAAAATTGACAGCAGATCTGAATGACTGTTCTGCAGGTGTGAAGCATTACGGAGAAGCCGTTTTTCTCCACTCAGCTTGCCCACAGCGACCAGGGTAATAAAGGTGACCACCGATGTACCTGACGCAATGATCAGAGCATTAAAGCCCGCGACGGAGAGTTGCCCCTTAATATCAGGGATCTCGCCAACCGTGGCCCCCATAAACAACAGAAGCAAATACAGAGACAGCATTGAAATTTTATCAAAGAAGGAAGGGTGACTATTTTTAACGACTTTTTTCAGGTTAAGTCCGCCCGCAAAGGCCAGGAAAATAGGCAGCAGGCTGTATAAGGCGATGAGCATTTTTTCCTTAATAAATTAAGCAGATGTTTATATGAATAAGCGGTCGTACACCGTAAATAGCCACGATGAAGCCGGGAGGGTTATCAAAGAGAGGGCTGTGTTATCGGGTAACAACACAACCCATATATAGACCTGCGATTTTTACAAACCAGAGAGTTATTTTACGCTGCAGCGC
Organism: Enterobacter sp. JJBC; assembly: GCF_036936505.1. NCBI lineage: Bacteria > Pseudomonadati > Pseudomonadota > Gammaproteobacteria > Enterobacterales > Enterobacteriaceae > Enterobacter > Enterobacter sp. JJBC. The sequence goes on along the minus strand of NZ_CP136939.1, from coordinate 18,759 downwards.
GCACTCAGCCCGAACAGGGCAAGGTCGCTCAGTGCTTTGGTTGGCGCAGCGCACCCTTCAGCAATAATGTGCATATTCATCCCCAGTCCCTGCGGGGAAAGCGCCGTATGCGTGACACAGTGTTGCGTCATCATGCCGGTAAGATAAATATCAGTAATGCCGTTGTCACGTAGCAGCTGCTCAAGACCGGTTTCTAAGAAGCTGTCTGCCTCTTTCTTAATGATAACCGGCGCATCTCCCAGCGCAGCGACAACATCCGGATGAATTTTCGCACCCTCACTGTCAGGCCTGAAGAATGGTGCATCGGCTGTTGCGATATGCTGAATACCGACGATCAACCAGCCTTCCTCACGCGCTTTTTCAATCGCGTTAACTGCACCTTTACAGGCTGTTTCAGGCGCCTCAAGTGGAAAGGAACCACCTGGGAAATAATCATTCTGGATATCGATAACGATCAGTGCATTTTTCATGTTCAGTCCTTGGGATTTATTTGTCGAAAGGGTCACAGAGTGACCTAAAAACTAGCAACTAAACACTCAATCCCGTGAGGGGGCGTAAAGTCAAATTTCGATGGGAGCGGGCCAATAAAAAATTATTTTTTCCTGTGTATTTCTTCATAAGATCAGGTATCCCGCCTTACGGCAACGGCAAAGTGACCTCTTCCTCTGTTATAGCGTGACGTTTTTTACACAAAGCCAGCCAAAGCAGGGGTACCGCAAGGCCAAGCACCCAGGGCACTAAAAGAAGGTGCATGGTTTTCCAACCATAAGCATTGAGCAGCGGGCCAGCTCCCAGAGAACAAAGAAGGCTGAAGATAAAGACGCTCATGTCATTTGCCGCCTGTGCAATCCCCCTTTCTCCCGTGGTGTAAGTTGTTGCCAGCAGGCTGGTTCCGCCGATGTAGAGAAAATTCCACCCTATCCCCATCAGGACTAATGCAATGGCAAATATCCCCCACGTAACGCCCGAAACAGCCAGAGCAATGTAGGCAAGCATGAGAAGAACGCCCGTCAGCTTAATGTTAATGACACCGAACCGGTCGATCAGTTTTCCCGTGAAAAACGACGGTACGAAACGGCCCAGTATGTGGAGTTGGATCACGACGGCGATTTGTGACAAGTCAAAACCGTAATGCTTCATTGCAATGGGCGTTGCCGTCAGGCCCAGAACCATTATTCCAAATCCGGATGCGCCGGAAAAAAGGGCGACAAGATACGCAGGCTGAGAAACTACTTTTTTCCACGGCCTTGCCGGCACTTGCCCGGAAGGTTCACCAGGCTGGACCGGTATCTGCAAACGTGACAATAACAACAGGCCCAGCGAGGCCAGTATGCCCATAAAGAGGAATGAGCCTACATAGGGCACACTGAACAATACACTGCCGCGACTGGCCAGAAACGGTCCTAACAGGGCTGCCACAACGCCGCCGGCCAGTACAAGCGAAATAGCTTTAGTACGAAATGCCGGGAGTGCTACTTCTCCCGCCGCAAAGCGATAAAACTGCGCAAAAGCCTGAAAGATCCCCAGAAAGAACATCCCGAGACATAGCAGAATGAATGAATGATGGAACATTGCGATCATGGAAATGACTGCCGCAACTATTCCACACAGAGCGCCGGTGATGAAGCCTATTTTTCTACCTGCCCGGCTCATCCATAAAGACGCAGGAAACATGACTAACACCGTTCCGAGACTCGCCATTGAGAGCGGGACAGTGATCAACGAAAGACTGGGCGTTAATAGTGCGCCGGCCAGCCCACCGATGGTCATTATCAGAACCGATATTGACTGGAAAAGGGCCTGAGAACCCGCAAGTATCAGGACTTGCCGATGCATATTTAACATTATTGTGAAGCTCCTGAAGATACTGAAATCAGCTTATAGTGAGTGTCAGACTCTGACTTCCTTACTGTCTGAGAAAGCGTCCTAACGAGCAGATAACAAAGTGAGTTATGAGGCCTGATAGAGTTCAATCGGGTGATTTTATTCATCCAGATGAGCCAGAAACCTGTGACTATGCCAGTATAAGGACACTTTCATGGCAGGGTGAGTAGCCTGCCAGCCAATTACCAATGGAATTGGGTCAATGCCTAATGGGGTTTATAAGAAGTGGGTATATGGGGAAATATCCGCAATCTGAAAGCTCTTAGCGTGGTTTTTTACATCAATGGCCCTCAAACCCCTTGACTTGACCAGTCCGGCCGGAAAAATGACTATGCAGGTAATTTCTGCTGTAGCGGAGTTTGAGCGGGATTTGCTGCTTGAGCGAACGCATTCAGGTATTGCGAGGGCAAAAGCGGCTGGAAAACGCTTCGGTCGCCCTCCCATCCTGAGCGAGGAACAAAAGCAAACAGTGACAGAGCGCCTAAATGCTGGCATCAGTATCAGTGCTATTGCCCGGGAATTTAATACCACCCGCCAGACTATCCTTCGGGTAAAGGCTGGATTGCTGCAAGAGTGAGCGGCTGGGAAGATTATAAAAAAATCAAATGGTTATTATGAAATAAAACAGCCTTCTGGGTTCTTTTCCCCCTATTTTTTATAAAAGAGTAGACAAAAGAGGTTCGCGATATTAATCTACCAACTAGATGGTTGGCACTGATTACACCAGCTATAACTTTTATCAAGAAATTACAGGAGCCATTATGTCTACTACCGTTAAACCTTCTGCAGACGCAGCTGCGATCCACAATACCCGTGAAGCAGTTCGCAGCCAGCCTGGCCTGGGTAACCTGACTTTCCAGATGAAAGCCCGTTCCAGCGGCGGATTAACCGTTCGCACAGAGACCGGCGCCACAATCCAGAACGGCGTTATCGATACCAGCCGCGTGGGGAAATTTTCTAATATCGGTGATGAACCCGCAGGTTTACTCGGCACCGATACCGGCATGAGCCCGACTGAATACATCATGCAGGCGCTGGCTGGCTGTTATACCGCCACCCTCACCATGATGGCTGCTGAAAAAGGGATCGACCTGGACGGTATCGAGCTGGATCTTAATTTCGATATCAACCTCAACGGCTTCCTTGGGCTGGACAGCAACGTGCGTAAAGGTGCGAAATCTATTCGCGTCGATGTTCACCTTACGAGCAAGACCGCCAGTCGCGAGGAGTTAGAAGCGCTGGTCAGCGAAATGCAAAAGAATTCGCCAATCCACGATACTCTGGCTAATCCGGTTGAAATGATTACACGCCTGGCGTGATGTCAGAGATGTAATGCTGCCATTCAGAATGCAGGATGGCAGTGACGTTCAGCTCTGCACGATACTGAGTCAGTGATACAACTTGCTACGGAAAAATAGCAACAATATAATCTATCAACTAGTAGATTATATGGAGTAATTATGACAACCATGACACGGGAACGGCTGCTCAGCGAAGCAGAACACCTGATGCGCGAAAAAGGGTATTCAGCATTCAGCTATGCTGATTTATCAAAAATAGTGGGTATCACCAAGGCCAGTATTCATCACCATTTCCCGACCAAAGATATTCTGGGTGAGCAGGTGGTAATACAGGCGTTCTCTGATACGCAACGCGTATTTGAGCAGATAGAGGCTACTGAGAAAAGCGCGGAGAAAAGAATTGCGGCCTACATCGATATCTTCGCGCAAAGCCATAAAGCTTCACTACTGCCACTGTGTTGTGCGTTGTCAGCAGAGACCGCCAATCTGCCTCAGGCAATTACTGTACAGACATCACTTTATTTCGATATGCAAATCGAGTGGCTCACAAAAGTCGTCAGGGCGGGCATGGAGTCAGGTGAGTTTTCATCCCATGCCGAACCATCAGATATTGCTTTGATGATCATTAATGTCTGTGAAGGCTCAAGCGTAGTGGCGCATGCAACGGCCAGACCCGAAGTCTTCGCCAACAGCCTTAAGTATATAAAACTGCTTCTTAATACCCCTCATTCAGGAGAATGACACTATGCTGGACTGGAACAACTATCGCTCAGAGTTAATGCAACGTTTAGGCGAGTTGGGCAAACTGACCCCCGAGACCATGAAAGGCGTGGTTGCCCTGGGCAACGCAGCTAACAAAACTGACCTTTTGGGCGCAAAAGTGCGTGAACTCATTGCCCTGGCGTGCGCAGTCACAACCCGCTGCGACGGCTGTATTGCTTTTCACGCCGAAGCCGCTGTGAAAGCCGGTGCAACCGACGCTGAAATTGCTGAAGCGCTGGGCGTGGCGATTAACCTCAACGCTGGCGCGGCGGTCATTTATTCAGCCCGCACTCTGGATGCCGTCGGTCAGGCACGCGGTTAAGCATTAATAAATTCCACGTTAAAAGGGCATTACTGCCCTTTTTTTATGTCCGCAATCGCCTGAGCATATACCGATGCAGGTTTCACACCCGGTATGCGTTTAACTAATTGCCCTTCATGAAATATCAGCACAGACGGCAGCCCCCAGATCTCGTATTTGGTTGTCAGCACCGGCGCCTGATCTACATTGACTTTCCCCACCTGAATATCTCCATCGAGCCGGTCTGCAAACTGACTGAACATTTCTTCGCTGGCCTGACAGGGCGGACACCAGGGTGCAGAGAAACGTACCACCGATATTCCTTTGTACTGCTCTATCTGGCGGAAATTATCTTCGTTATAAGCTGTTAATGTACGCATGGTGATGACCTCGCAAAATGAGTGACAATTCAGAAATGGCTGCGTTATGACAAAAAAATACGGCACACCCGTTGACCTACCTACTAGATGGTTGGTATATTGCCATCCATCAGATGTTTATGCAACTCCAGTGCGCGACGTCCGGTCGATAATACTTCCGGGTTGTGCAAATCCCTGCCGGGATACTCCTTTTTGTTTCTGTGAGGTATACGATGAGTAAGCTTTTCACCCCCTACAATCTGTCTGGCCTGGCGTTAAAAAACCGTGTAGTCATGGCACCGATGACCCGCACCCGCACCATGAATGACGTGCCGGATGAGGTCGTGGCTTTGTACTATGCACAGCGTGCTTCTGCTGGCCTGCTCATCACCGAAGGGATGCCGGTTTCAGAAGAAGGCCGGGGTTACCTCTATACCCCTGGTATCTACAACGACGAACACGTCCAGGGCTGGCGTAAGGTGACACAAGCGGTTCACGCCAAAGGTGGCCGTATTTTCGCGCAGCTCTGGCACGTCGGCCGTATGTCTCACGTCTCTCTTCAGCCAGGCCACATAGCGCCGGTTTCAGCGGGCACCGTTCAGGCGGTCAATACCACCGTTTTTGCGCTGACCGAATCCGGAGAACCGGGCCCGGTTGTACCAAGCCAGCCACGCGCGCTGGAAACGCATGAAGTGAAACGCATCACTGCAGACTTCGTGCACTCCGCACGCCTGGCGATGGAAGCCGGCTTTGACGGTGTGGAAATCATGGCTGCAAACGGATTCATCTTTGACCAGTTCCTCAGTAGCGAACTGAACACCCGCACCGACGAATACGGCGGCTCGGTGGAAAATCGTCAGCGTTTCCTGCTGGAGACCATTGACGCCGTGGCGGAAGCCGTGGGTAACAGCCACGTTGCCGTGCGCCTGTCACCGTTCGGCCGCATTTATGACCTCGCGCCGTATGAAGGTGAAGAGCAAACCTGGTCAGCCATCACCGACGCGCTCGGTCAGCGGGAGCTGGCTTACGTACACCTTTACTATCAGCCGGTGTACACCAAAGCGCCACTTCCGGAAGGATTCCGCCGCCGTTTTCGCAACACGTTTAAAGGCACCATCATCGCTGCCGGCGGTTTCACCCGTGATATCGCAGAGCAGGCTCTGGAAGATGATGAGCTGGATCTGGTGGCATTTGGTGTGCCCTACATCGCTAACCCGGATCTGGTTGAAAGAATGCAAAACGGCTGGCCACTGACAGAAAGTGACCGCGCCACCTACTACGGCGTCAGTGGTTCCCCGGAAAAAGGCTATACCGATTACCCGGTCTGGCAGGCGCAATAAATCCCATACGGTCGCGGTTCTCTGATAAGTGAGACCCGACCGCCCAAGGTCTTTGAGGAATCATTATGCAAACGCTGAAACCCACCCTCACCATCGATATCTGGTCAGATTTGGTCTGCCCGTGGTGCTGGATTGCTAAGAAAAGATTTGAACAGGGTCTGAATCGCTTTGAATTTCGCGATCAGGTGGTGATCCGTCATCACAGCTACCGTCTGGCCGGTGGTACTCCCGCTATGCCTTTTAAGGATGCCATCGTTAAAAAACTGGGCAGTCAGCATTCAGCGGAGCTGATGATGAATCAGGTAGGTACTGCCGGTAGGTCTGAAGGCCTGATCTACAACTTCGACGGCATGATGTTTGGTGATACAGAAGATGCACATACCCTGCTGGTTGCTGCGCGTAAGGCCGGAATTGCGGACGCGATGGAAGAACGTTTTTATCACGGCAGTATCACCGAAGGTCGCTCTCTCTTTGATCGTCAGCAGCTCGTTGCAATGGCCGTAGAAGCCGGTATGCCGAAAGCTGACGCTGAAGCCGCCCTGGAAAATGATGATTTTCGCGCCACCGTTTCCGACGATGAAGCGCATGCACAGTCTATTGGCCTCAGCGGTGTTCCGGTTTTTGTGATGAACGAAAAATATGCCATCAGCGGGGCTCAGGCAGCAGATAACTTTTTGAATGCCCTGCGTCAGGTATGGGATGAACAGCAAACCGAATTTTCAGCCACTGCGGGTCAGACCTGCGGAACGGATGGCTGCAGTATTTAATCCGTCAACCGCCGGCAGTTTCACTATGCCGGCAACGTCTTACCCACCAGTAATGGAGTCAGAAAATGAACACTTTTTTCAAAGGTAAAAAACTGCTCGTCGTCGGCGGTACCAGCGGCATGGGTCTGGCCGTCGCACGTATGGTACTGGAAGCGGGCGGCAGTGTCGTGCTGACCGGGAATAAAAAAGACAAAGCCGAAGCGGTGCAAAAAGAACTGAGCCCTCTGGGACCGGTTGCGGTCATCGCGGCGAACCTGATGACCGAAGAAGGTATGGAAACTATCCGTCGGGAAATTAATGCCCGCCACCGCGATATCAGCCTGATGGTGAATGCCGCCGGGATCTTCATGCCGAAAGGCTTTACCGAGCACAGCTTTGCCGATTATGACATGTATCTTGCGCTGAACCGCGCCACGTTCTTTATTACGCAGGATGTCGTGAAGAACATGCTTGCCGCGAAGATCGAAGGGTCTATCGTCAATGTCGGTTCGATTGGCGCCCAGGCAGCACTCGGTGACTCGCCGGCCTCGGCCTATTCAATGGCAAAAGCGGGTCTGCATGCCCTGACGCGTAATCTGGCGATTGAGCTGGCCAGCGCGGGTATTCGTGTCAACGCTGTGTCTCCCGGGATTGTTCATACGCCGATATACGAAGGCTTCATGGACAAAGCGGATATCGCAGATGCTATGAAGTCGCTGAACGATTTCCACCCGCTGGGACGCGTCGGAACTGCCGAAGATGTGGCAAACACTATTCTCTTCCTGTTGTCTGACAAAACCTCATGGGTGACGGGCGCTATCTGGGATGTCGATGCGGGCATCATGGCGGTCAGACGATAACCCCGTGACGCTGGCATAAGCCGCCCCTTAAGGGCGGCATTTTTTTGTCGCCAGAAATGTCATCAGCAGGCTTCACTAAGAATATTCACGATCTGTTCATCCGTGCCTTTTGTGTTCCCGGCACAGGGTGTTATGCCGGGTTCTGACGACATCCTGACAGGACAAAACGGCCAGAGAGAAAGGGGTTATACACGATGAGGAGCCGGTATCCGCAGTACCTGTGAAATTCTTTTCATCCCTGCTGTCAGCATACTCCGTGGGCAGGCCAGATTTAACCGGATATATCCGTCCCCATTGTCGACAAACAGCAAGCCCCCTTCAAGAAGGACCCCTGACTCCCGGGCAAAATACAGCGATAAATCCTCACCTGCGGTGTCGGGCAGGTAGCGGCTAATATCTATCCAGGCCAGATATGTCCCTTCGGGGATCGAGAACCTGGTTTCGGGTAAATAGCTTTTGAGATAGTCGTGCAGGTACTGGAAATTTCCGTCAATATATTCCCTCAGATGGACAAGCCAGTCATCACATTCACTCCACGCCGCTTTGTTTGCTGCCAGGCTCAGCGGAGAGATGAACTCGTCGTGTCTGAGACGCCACTCGCTTCTGACACCGGGATCCGGAATAATGATATTTGCCAACAAATTCCCGGCCAGATTGAATGTTTTACTCGAGGACATGCAGGTAATAATGCGTGTGGAATCAGGGAAAAGAGAGGCGGCCGGTGTATGTCCGATGCCGCTTCGGGACAGGTCGCAGTGAATTTCGTCAGATACCACCCAGATGTCATTGGCCAGGCAAATTTCAATAATCCGCTTAAGTTCATCAGGCCGCCAGACTCGTCCGGTCGGGTTATGCGGATTACACAGGAAAAGAATTTTCACACGTAAATCGGCCTGACTGGCTTTACGTGCAAAGTCTTCCCAGTCAGGTTCCCAGCCGCCTGCTGATTTTTTTAACGCCGAGTACACCACGCGACGCTGACTGTATTCACCCGCCTTTTTAAACGGGCCATATGAAGGCGTCATGATAAGAATACTGTCATCCTTGTCGGTCAGAAGCGGGACGAGACGGTTCAGCGCGGGAATAATGCCCGGAGACAGCACAATGTCTTCCGTTTTGAAACGGTGACCATATTGTCGCTCACACCAGCTGCCAAAGATCTCATAGTATTCTTCATCGTAGATTTTAGTGTAGCCGAGTATTTTTCTATCCAGACGGTCTCTGATGGCCTGAAGAATCGGCTCTGGTGTGGCAAAAGCCATGTCAGCAACCCAGAGGTTGATTAGCCCTTCTGCCGGATACCGCATTGCAAATTCGGACTGTCCCGAAAACAGGTATTCCCGCCAGCCGTCCACGGTGAGACTGTCTGTTTTCTCTCTGCTTACGTACCCATCAAAATCATATTTCATTTCATAAACCTGCCTTAGGTGTAGTCAGAAACGTCGACCTCAGTATTCCTGTCAGTCTGATGCCGGAGCGGGAAAACTGGCTCGTGTGATTAACATAAGAGAATCATCACAACTGCATGAATTAATTGCGTTATTAAGGTTTTCTCGCCTTTGTCATCGGCTGACGGGGGGATTTCTCGCGTGTCACCATCACAATGCCAGTCAGCACCGCCAGGGCAGAAAATATCGTTCTGACCGTCAGTGATTCATCCAGGAATACCACACCCCCTAGCATTGCCAGACAGGGAACGCTGAGCTGAAGGGTACTGGCGGTGATAGAGCCGAGAGAGGGTAAAAGGGTATACCACAATACATATGCACCGGCTGAGGCGGCGGCACCGGACAGCAATGACAAAGCAATGCCCGCAGCATCATAGTGACCCTGCTTCATAAACAGCAACGAAAGAGCGAGAGCCATCGGCGTGGCGAGTACAAAATTTGCCGCCGTTGAAGCCCCGGCCGCCTGGCCCGCCCTCCCCCTGACGGAATAGGCGGCCCAGGCTAATCCGGCAACGATCATCATAAGTGCACTGTAAAGCGGCGGTGCCTTCGCCCCGGGTAACAGCAGGGCAGCAATTCCCGTCAGAGCCAGAACTAAACCGCCAGCCCGCATAGCGGAGAGTGATTCTCCTTTGAATAATCCGTGGATCACCATCGCAAACTGTACGGCACCAAAAAGTAACAGCGCACCCGCCCCGGTATCGAGATGGATATAGGCGACAGAGAACAGCACCGCATACGCCATGAGGTAAAACCCGCTCAGCGGACGCCACAGGGATAATGTGGTCCTGGCGTGATAAAAGAGGAAGGGGGACAGGACGAATGCACCACTGGCCAGCCTGAGGCTGCTGAATGAAAGGGGATCAATGTGACCTCCCTGCAGGGCCAGACGACACAGAATGGAGTTTGCCGCAAATGCCAGCATTGCCACTGATATTTTAAGAATGAGCGCGCACCTGGCCATTCGAGAAGTCCTCACAAAAGTCTTGTAAACTACCATCTAGTTGGTAGCATAGCGTAAGTGATCACCGAACAGGAAGCAATAATCAGCTTTCAAACTGGAAGGTGAGGACAGGCATTCGGAATGAATTCTTTTTCACATCCACAGTGGAGGACGGAAAACGCGCTATGCCAGATGCAGAGCAGAAGACTATTTTTCTCCTGCGATCAAACATATGACATCAGTTTAAGGCCCGGAATATCCTATGAAAAAACTAAAATTTACGTTCAAAAATGCGGCGGGTGAAGAACTGGCCGGATTGCTTGAACTTCCTGAAAATCCTAAAGCGTTTGCGCTGTTAGCTCATTGTTTTACGTGTGGCAAAGACCTCAAAGGCGCGGCGCGTATTGCGCGGAAACTGACAGAGAATGCTATCGCCGTTCTCCGGTTTGATTTTACCGGTCTGGGAAACAGCGAAGGGGATTTTTCCAACACCAACTTCTCATCCAATATTTCGGACCTGCTTTGCGCGGTAGATTATCTCCGCCGACAGTACGAAGCGCCTTCTTTGCTCATCGGTCATAGCCTGGGTGGATCGGCCATCCTGTCTATCGCCGGCGAAGTTCCTGAGGCAAAGGCCGTTGTCACCATAGGATCACCCGGAGAACTGACACACGTAAAACGTCTTTTTAAGGATGATGTTGAAAACATTAACCAGCATGGAGCCTATCCGGTTGAGCTGGCCGGGCGGGTATTTACGTTAAAGAAACAGATGCTGGACAATATTCAGGAACACAAAATCGCTCATAAGGTGTTCGCCATGAACAAGCCTCTGCTGATTTTTCATGCGACTGAAGATGATACCGTGTTAATTGAGCAGGCCGAGAAAATATTCAAAGCAGCTAAGCATCCCAAGAGTTTCATTTCCCTGGGTAAGGCTGATCACCTTCTGACACATGCTCAGGATGCTGAATACGTTGCCGATATCATTATCTCGTGGAGCGAATGTTACCTATAAACAGAGTAAATGCGTTCAAACTCGTAGCGCTGAGGGCGATTTTCTGCAGAGATCGGACGCTGTTTATGCTGGACTGATTTTGCGATAAAGGCTTAGGCCGATGCATACAGGCGGGGCTGAATAAGGGTGAGGCCCTTGGGCGAGCATCCTTCATGCACCGGCTGAATGAAATCAGGGATCTGGGGGTGGGAGGATCAGCGTTACCACGCCACCGGCGCTGACACTACATACGGCGGCGATAACACTCTGGAATACGGTTTATATAGAAAGAACCATTGAGCCGCTTAAGCAAAAAGGAGTCCCTGTTAATGAACTGCTGGTCTCTCATCCTTCTCCACTGCTGTACAAAATATAGTCTTAGCGTGGGATAATTTCCGTTTTCCAAGCGGACCCCTTCACCTTTGATATGGTCCACTCTCCTCATCCAGACGATCCGGCCATTGCAGTCATTCAGGACTTTAAACGCCGTCTCGATCACCGGTTTCTGAGAAAAGAGGGAACCGTATGGTATGCCGATTTTGCGGCAAACCCCTTTCCTGAAGAACTCGCCGTTTCCGGAGGCTATATTGAGGGTGCAAAGAGAAAGATCACGGTAAATGCCTATGAAAGGGACCCGGAAGCGCGAAGGATATGTATCAGGCATCACGGGGCTGTCTGCAAGTGCTGCGGATTTGATTTTGAAAAAACATATGGCGAACAAGGGCGGGGATTTATTCATGTGCATCACATCAGGCCGCTGGCAACACTGGGCGAGGGATACCAGATCAACCCTGTAACAGAGCTGGTCCCACTGTGCCCGAACTGCCATGCAATGGTTCACCGGGGCAACGAGGGCAGACCGCTGTCTGTGGAGGCTTTGCGTCACATGATACGGCGCTGATGACAGAGCATTAATCAGTGGCGACTGGAAAATGGCGGGCTGAGTAGCCACTTTTCTGCTGAATGGGGTCAGATTAAGGTCCGCTTTACGCACCGTAAAGACCCCGGCAGTTTCCCTTCCCTGCCTGGTGAAGACGTAGCATAACATGCAAACGGTACACGATCCGCTGATCGGGTAGTTGCTCCCCCTGACGGCACGAAGATGCTGAGGGGGAAAGTATCCCTTCCCCTTTATTGCCCTGTCAGGTTCAGTAATCCTTAATTTTTGCTTCCCAGGCAATAATCTATTCACCGCAACAATGTTCAGCTTTTTGTGACATACCGGCAATAATCTCTCTTCTCTCCTCCGCAGATCCGAAAAAAGTATGTTCCGGATCTTCTTTCCGGCCCCCGGCGCGCTGCGGCCGCCGCAGGCCATATATTGTGGTCACCGTCGTTTTCCCGCCGAGACGATATCCCATATGTTGTGTTTTATCCTGTCCCGGATGACCGGGTGCTGCACACCGTAAAACGCCGCTTTGCTTATTTCCCCGCCGTGGTACACTTCCGGAAAGTTTAAATACGCCAGAAAATCGGATCTGACCGCAACGGCCATCCGGTAATTTAACTGCGTGGTTATATGGCTGCTTATTATCAGCCTGCAAATGATGACGGCAGGGGAAAATCATCCGGGTGACAGATGCGAGGGCTTACACAGCTGACTGTACTGCGCGTCATAATTACACTGAGTGACTATTTAATGGGAAAGGATTCTGGAGGGTATTAGTGGGCAAACGAAAGCAGGTTCAAATACAGGAAATTTATGAGGCGCTGAAATGTTTAGGTCACACCCGTCTCTGGCTCCGTGATAATGGAAAGTACAATCGCCTTATTATTACCTGGGACAACCTGGTCGCTGCCAGCTATGACCCGTATCTTAAGAGTTGGAATTTTCGCAAAAATGCCTGTCGGGTGAATGACAACGCTAAAAATGAAATACCTCCAGGAAAGTCGTCAGTGCTGATTGAGCTAACCGATCCAGCTCAAGCATGGCAGCAAACGCTTGTTGGCGATTGGTAGCAGGGTTCAACACTGTTACATACATCTTCAGAGGTGGCGGGATTTGTTCTTCACAGGATCACACAGAGAGGTGCTGTTTTTATGGGAAGCGAGAAAGATTCAATACTGGATTTTGAAGCTGCACGATTTGATGAATGGCTTGACGAAAATCACCCGGATGTGGTCCCTGGCTCTGAAGAGTGGGATCAGGCTGCGCTTCTTTACTACTGGGAGCAGGAGGCATTTGCTGACCAGGCTCAGTGGGATCATGAACACGGGTTGTTTGTGGCTTCCCTGAATAATGTTCAGCAGAGATATCAGCACGCAAACCAGGAGCTGAGGAAACTACATGCCCTGCTCGATAATGTTCAGCCTGAACTGGTGTACCGGATGTCTTTCGTCCATGCCGTGACTGTCATGGAGGCGTATCTGATGTACTGTGCGAGGGCACTGCTGGAGCATGACTGGCCGCTCAGACAATTCCTTGATGAGTTCTACCTGAAATCCGCTCCAAAGGTCAGCAATAAAGAGAAACTCGCGGCGCGCACAATGGATATTGACCTGTTCAGGAAGGCGGCCCGCAATTATGTTTCCGGGATGACTTTCCATAACGTCAGAACCATTGAGCGCTATTTCGGTGCCGTCCTACACATTCCGCCTGTCTGGCCAACTGAACCGCTGGGCATCATCGCAGACTGGCGAAACGATCTTGTTCACCGCAATGGTGTGGATGAACATGATCAACCGAGAGTGATATCAGCACAGCAGTTGCAGAACGCCCTGCAGAAAGTGTCTGACCTGATAGAGGCAGCACATCTGTCCCTGTGTCTGGAAGTGGACTATTTCGGAAACTGGCGTACTGAGGAAAACCGGGAAATCATTGCATCAGCGCTGAACATCCAGCCAGCTGGAGATGGAACCCGATGACCGGACTCATCACCCTGGGGCAGCAGCAGGGACATTCAGCTCTGTTGCCGATGGCCATTGATTATCCGGCGGCACTGGCCCTGCGCCAGATGGCACTGGTCCAGGATGAACTGCCGAAATATCTGCTGGCGCCGGAAGTGAGTGCCCTGCTCCACTATGTGCCCGATCTCCACCGCAAGATGTTGCTGGCAACCCTCTGGAACACCGGCGCGCGCATTAACGAGGCGCTGGCGCTGACCCGGAGTGATTTTTCTCTGGCGCCGCCCTACCCGTTCGTGCAGCTGGCCACACTCAAGCAGCGGGCGGAGAAAGCGGCCCGAACGGCCGGCCGCTCGCCTGCCGGCAGTCAGATGCATCGCCTGGTTCCGCTTTCCGATGCGAGCTATGTCAGCCAGCTGGAGATGATGGTGGCCACGCTGAAAATACCTCTTGAACGACGCAACAAGCGAAGCGGCAGAACCGAGAAGGCACGGATCTGGGAGATCACCGACCGGACGGTCCGCACCTGGCTCAGCGAAGCGGTTGAAGCGGCAGCGGCCGACGGAGTGACGTTCTCCGTGCCGGTGACACCGCACACGTTCCGTCATTCCTACGCCATGCACATGCTGTATGCCGGTATACCACTGAAGGTGCTACAGAGTTTAATGGGACACAAGAGCATCAGCTCGACGGAGGTGTACACGAAGGTGTTTGCGCTCGATGTGGCGGCACGGCACAGGGTACAGTTCCAGATGCCTGGCGATGAGGCGGTGGCGCTGATAAAAAAAATCTAAGAAAGTTGAAAGTATCTAATAACTCAATCTGATGTTGTTTTAATATTAAAACAACATCAAACGGAGATTGATTTGATTGTTTTTTGATGTTACCTACTCGCTTATTTTCTTCTTGCCCGCAATTTGCAAACCATAGTCCAGTATGTTGATGCAAGACATATTTATGAATGCAGCGCGCGATTGCCCGTTCTCTGCAGCAGCCTCGTCAATACGCTGAATCAGTTCAGGGTCCATTGTGATTGTGATCTGCTGTTTTTTTCCTTTTACCACTCCCTTCGAAGCGGGAACTTTTGCATCAGGGGCTGAGTTTATAAAGTTCTCTACTGCATCATTCTTTGAAACGGGTGGTTGAGCTTTGGGTTTTTTTTGGATTGCCATTTCATATCACCTAAACATTATTTTAATATCATTTTGATTGCATTTGACTATTTAAATAGTATTGATATGAGAGCATCTAACTCTTGCACTGCAATCTTTTCATGCGAACGTAATTTCAGCTCACTTACGGTTCTCCCACTACCCGCTGCATTGGCATAAACTTTTCTTTGATAGATGATTTTGTCTAGGATTGGAATGTCCTCTTTGTACTCTTCCATCATTTCCAGCATATCTCTGTTGTCGGAGGATCTGGCTTGAGTATCTGCTTTGTTCAAAAGCGAATAACAGACCAAGCCATCTCTGATACTTCGCGCTTCTTTGATTAGATCGGCGTTGGCATCCATGGCCCAGGCTTCGAAACTTCCAGGTGCTGAAGGAACTAAAAGGACGTCGGTGATTGTCAAAGCAGCTCTCATTGCAGTGGAATCACGGCCTCCACATTCGATGATGATATCGTCAAAGTTATCTTTCTGTTGGAGAACCTGGCTCCTTAACACAGGGCCTTCTGGGTAATGCGAGCAAGCAATACCTGGTTCAACCCCGTCTTCTGAACGAACCAGGATAGCTGTTTGAGAAGACCCTTGTTTATCACCATCAACTAACCATACTTTTCTGCCTTGCCGAGCTCTTGCAACTGCGATGTTAACCGCGAGAGTAGATTTACCTACTCCTCCTTTCGTATTGGCAATCGTTAGTATCATTTTCATCTCTTTTTAATATTAAAAAACTATCAACATAGTAGTAAGTATATCTCATCTAAGTCAAGTCTTCGCTGAGTAAATTTAACAGTATGATGATAGCCTTATGATTGTATTTTAATATTAAAGCAATATCACAATGATTGCTATGTGATGGTAAGCATGATTTTATACATTATGTGTGAAGCATGTACTTAAGTATGGGCTATAACTCAGCCGCACTTAACGAAAGAAATGGCCCCGGGATGCAAAAAGTGGATCGTAGTGGAAAGTCTTTGCAGATTCGGTGTGTCGAAGTGGGGCAGGGTGAGGCAATTTGGGATAAAGGTGTGTTGAAGCGGGATAGCTTCTCACTTGTATCCAAAAGGTGTGTTGAAGTGGGAATGTACGGCAGTGAAAAAAGCACTTAACGAGTAATCCTCCCGTTACAACACACCTATTAAGACGTTTAAGAGGAGGATTCCCGCTACAACACACCTATCAAGAAGTTTGATATAAGGCCTCCCGTTTCAACACACCTTAATCGAGTCGCTTTCCCGTATTGACACACCTTATACAGATTATCCTGGTTTCAGATTTGCGGAGCGACTGTGTATCAGAACGAAAGTCTCTTTACCTTTTTTTGTGATGCTGTGGTCAAGATACCCAATATCCTGCAACTGCTTGAGGGCCAGTTTAATGATACGGTTCTGTTCCTTGACAGGAGAGAGCAGTGAGAGCCTGTCACGTATTCGTTTGAAAGATATGGGGACTGGGTTCGTAGGCAGGCTTTCTATGAAAGTATACAGGGCCTGAGCAGCTTCCTTGCGGGTTAAAGCGTTTATAGGCTTATGTCGAAGCAATACAGTATAATCAGTCTGGTAGAGTTCCCATAGACGCTGATCAGCTTCAAGTTCCACTTGGTCGTTTGCAAAATCCAAT
The DNA here is from genome assembly GCF_036936505.1 of Enterobacter sp. JJBC. Classification (NCBI taxonomy): domain Bacteria; kingdom Pseudomonadati; phylum Pseudomonadota; class Gammaproteobacteria; order Enterobacterales; family Enterobacteriaceae; genus Enterobacter; species Enterobacter sp. JJBC. Next base: position 2,186 of record NZ_CP136939.1, on the reverse strand, counting down.
TCACCAGTCTTAAGCAAACCTGTCACGGAAACTTTTTGAAGGCCCTCTGACCCGCTGCGGTTAAAGGTAATGGTCTTGCCACGTATCCTAGTTAAAGCTTCTGAAATGCTTTTCCTAAGACGGGAATCGAATCTCTTAGACTCAAAGCGACACATTCCTGCAAACTCATGAAAAGTAAGTTTAATGCTGTTCGTTTTTAAACCGTACTTACTAAAAGCTTCAATGATACCTACCCATACCTTGAAGTCGATGGCCATACTCAACCGTTCGCCGGTAATACGAATATCGTCGTAGCCCTCTCGCCTTGAGAATTCCAAATCCTTGAGAACAGAGGTCGCATCGATTGATGTTCTGGCTCCTTTTGCAGGTCTGCTTGAGGGAACAAAAACATTTAATCTCATCAGGGCTACAGGCTGAACTGTTGCCTTACTGGTTACTGTGAGCTTCTTGTTAACACTTTCACAATCTGGACCTATAACCTCTCCGATAAAAACATTGTCATTCATATAGTTATATCCATTCCAGTATATGATCGATATGTGCCTGAAATATGTATTCGTTCCCGTTTCGACACACCATTTTTCCCGATTCTACCCACCCTTTCCCCGTTTTGACACACCTTTTTCCCGCTTCGAAACACCTTGTTCCCACTACGACACACTCGAAAACGCTAAGAAGCCCGTAGACAAAGGCTTTGCAGCAAAAGGGATCAGTTTGGATCTATTCGGGTTACTTAGGATAAGTTATTGGATCTACTCAAAGGATATGTGGATAACTCATTATAGAATCTATACAACTTAAGAGCGTAAGGTGCTTTAAAAGGCTTCAGGCTCCCTGGTGCTTCCTCACTCACTCGCGGGCTGCGCCCTGTCGTTCGCTGCGGCGAGCACTGCTGGCTCTCTGAAAGGCGAAATTTATCTGATCCTCGCAATGGGGATATCTTTCCATCGAGTGGTGTAAGCAGGGGAGAGCATATCGCGTTTCATCTGCCAGGATGGCGCAATCCCTCGTCCGGCAAACCAGACCTGTCCCAGACCGGAATGATTAATGCCATCGAGAACCTTCATCAGCTCTGAGCTGTGAGGCCGTGGCGGACGTTCGTCAAACAGCTGCAGCTGCGAAACGCCGGAGCCGGTGAAGTCATTCAGCATCACACCGGCTTTGGCATACCGGTGCCCGTCTTTCCAGATACGCTCCAGAGCCGTTGTGGCGGCCGCAATGATGTCCCGGGTGTCCTGAGTGGGGGTAAGCAGTTTCTCCGTGGCCACGTTGCCGTAGTAAGGTTCTTTAACGGCGAACGGAGACGTTTTGATGAATACGGAAATATGCCGGCAATACTGGCGCTCTTTACGCAGCTTTTCAGAGGCCCGCTCTGCGTACTGACAGACAGCCTGGCGGAGCGAATCGTACTCCGTGACTTTCTCTCCAAAACTGCGGCTGCAGACAATTTGTTGTTTCGTAGGCGGGGCTTCCTCAAGCGACATGCAGCTTTCCCCGTTCAGTTCGCGTACTGTTCGCTCGAGAACGACGGAGAAATTTTTCCGGATGAAGGCCGGGTTCGTCAGGGCAAGATCGAGCGCGGTCCTGATGCCCAGTACATGGAGCTTGCGTGCAATACGGTTTCCAACGCCCCAGATCTCTTCGACCGGCTGCAGTGAAAGCAGCTTCCGCGTTCGCTGAGGATTCCCCCGGGTCAGGGCGAGCACGCCAGCAAACTGTTTCCACTCTTTAGAGGCCCACTGGGCTGATTTAGCGAGGGTTTTCGTCGGTCCGGCACCTACTCCGATGGTCAGACGGGTACAGTCATACACGTGCTGGCGCAGCTGCCGGCCGAAGTCCTCCAGGCCCATGCAGTGCTCCACGCCGGTCAGGTCGAGGAACATCTCGTCAATCGAATACTGTTCCACCCTGGGAGCCAGCTCCTCCAGGCAGTTCATCACGCGCGCCGACATCGAGGCATAAAGTTCATAGTTGCTTGAAAAACAGTATATTTTTTCAGGGTAAGGCTCGTTTTTCATCTGAAACCACGGCGTGCCCATTTTGATCCAGGGCTTTGCCTCGGCACTTCTTGCGATTACGCAGCCATCGTTATTACTGAGCACCACAACCGGCTTTCCTTTCAAATCCGGGCGGAAAACACGTTCGCAGCTGGCATAAAAGCTGTTCACATCGGCCAGGGCAAACAT
>NZ_CP136938.1:0-64969 GCF_036936505.1 Enterobacter sp. JJBC | reverse complement strand
AGCCATTTTATTAACCCGCAGTTATCCACAAAGGAAAGTATATATGCATATCACAGTCAACGGAAATACATACCCCAGTTAATACAATCGCATACCGCAATAGGTGATCCCGCACACAACAGTCAACATACCACACACCGCAGTTAATGAAGACAGCATCCAGGCCCAGGCGCAACGGGGCATTGAACGATCCGGGGATCTCTTTTTGATCTCAAGATGATCTCCTTAAGGATCAATTACTGGATCGAAGTATGGAATAACTGTCAGCGTCCTGTACACATGGCGACTGACATTACAAAAAACGAATTCAGGTACAACAATGAGATAATTCAGTAGCCCGAAAGATAATAATATTGACTGCGATATGCAGGAAAATGCATTCCATTGCACTCCCCTTACCCTAATCAGTTACATACCACAGTCAATAATCTGCATACTTTAGTGAAGTATTCATACTTCAGACCACCGGTGACCCTTGTCAGCTGTGGAGCGTCACCAGATCCTTCAAGTGTGCAGTAATTCCGCTTCCTCGACGCATGCGCCTGTGCGCACGCTTTCTGCGGCGAGCGGATGATATTTACTAAGGTGTGAAGGCTGGCATCTCAGGGTCATGTTGAAATGAATATGGTTGTATTCCGATCAGCTTTGCAATTTTTGATGTGGTTTGCAATTTTAATGTTGCTTTGCAACTTTCATCAAGATTTAATAGCTTAATGCAAAGCTGAAGACAAGGAACATATAATGGGACTGATGGACACGCTTGACCAGTGCATAGCGGCCGGTCATGAAATGACGAAAGCTATCGCGATTGCTCAGTTTAATGATGACAGCCCGGAGGCCAGGAAAATCACCCGGCGCTGGCGTGTGGGTGAAGCCGCCGATCTGATTGGCGTTTCTTCTCAGGCGATCCGCGATGCAGAAAAAGCTGGACGCCTTCCCCATCCTGATATGGAAATGCGTGGACGTGTGGAGCAACGGGTGGGCTACACCATTGAGCAAATTAACCACATGCGGGATGTATTTGGCACCCGTCTGCGCCGTCCTGATGACAGCGTTCCGCCCGTTATCGCAGTAGCAGCACATAAAGGAGGGGTCTATAAGACATCCGTATCTGTCCATCTGGCACAGGATCTGGCGCTGAAAGGGCTGCGGGTCCTTCTTGTTGAAGGGAACGATCCTCAGGGCACTGCCTCCATGTACCACGGCTGGGTTCCTGATTTGCATATCCATGCCGAAGATACACTGCTGCCTTTTTATCTGGGTGAGCGCGATGATGCTGCCTATGCCGTCAAGCCCACCTGCTGGCCGGGTCTCGACATCATTCCGTCATGCCTGGCCCTGCACCGCATTGAGACAGAGCTCATGGGAAGGTTTGACGACGGGAAACTGCCGACAGAACCTCACATGATGCTTCGTCTGGCCATCGAAACGGTGGCTCATGATTATGATGTCATTGTTATCGACAGTGCACCAAACCTCGGTATTGGTACCATCAATGTCGTCTGTGCTGCGGATGTGCTCATCGTGCCAACACCCGCAGAGTTATTCGATTACACCTCTGCCCTTCAGTTTTTTGACATGCTGCGCGATCTTTTAAAAAACGTGGACCTGCAGGGTTTTGAACCTGACGTCAGAATTCTTCTGACCAAGTACAGCAATAACAATGGCTCACAGTCACCCTGGATGGAAGAACAGATCCGCGATGCCTGGGGAAGCATGGTACTGAAAAACGTAGTTCGCGAGACCGACGAAGTCGGTAAAGGTCAGATCCGTATGAGAACGGTGTTTGAGCAGGCTATCGATCAGCGCTCATCTACAGGAGCCTGGCGAAATGCGCTGTCTATCTGGGAGCCTGTCTGTAATGAAATTTTTGATCGTCTGATTAAACCTCGCTGGGAGATCAGATAATGAAACGTGCACCGGTTATTCCAAAACATACCGTAAAAGATATCCGCCCCGAAACTGATCCGTCAGCGGCACCCGCTGCACCGATGGTTGATTCATTAATTGCACGGGTGGGAGCCATGGCCCGCGGGAATACCATTCTGCTTCCGGTTTGTGGCCGGGAAGTGAAATTTATTCTCGAAGCCATCCCGGGCGAGAGCGTTGAAACGGCATCAAGGGTCTGGTCAGGTAATGAACGTGACCAGGAGCTACTGACCGAAGACGCGCTTGATGATCTGATCCCCTCTTTCCTCCTGAGTGGTCAGCAGACGCCTGCGTTCGGACGACGGGTAGAAGGAGGTGTCATCGAGATTGCAGATGGCAGTCGTCGTCGGAAAGCAGCCATACTGACATCATCGGATTATCGCGTTCTTGTGGGCGATCTCGATGACGAACAGATGATGTCGTTATCCAGGCTGGGTAATGATTACCGCCCAGTCAGTGCTTATGAACGGGGCAAGCGCTATGCACTACGGCTGGAAAATGAATTTAGCGGCAATGTCTCCGCCCTGGCAGACGCCGAGAATATTTCCCGTAAAATTATCACGCGCTGCATAAACACGGCTCTGTTACCAAAATCCGTGGTTGCCCTCTTTACTCATCCCGGTGAACTTTCTGCCCGTTCCGGTGAGGCTCTGTATAAGGCATTCTCGGGAAAAGAAGCTTTACTATTGCAACAGACACAGCAGCTTCATGAGCAAAAGAAAGCGGGGGTTATATTTGAACCCGAGGAAGTTATCGGTTTACTAACAGATATACTTAAAGAGCCATCCGGTAAAAAAGTTAATCTCAGTACCCGTCACCAGTTTGTACCTGGAGCTACAGCTCTTTACAAAGGCGATAGGGTCATTTTTAATCTCGACAAATCACGCTTGCCTGCCGAGTGTATCGAGAAGATAGAAAGCATACTTCGCGACTTACAAAAAGTTTAGCCTGTTTAATGATACAAGCGAGCGTTATCATTAATTTCCAATATCCTTAATGCGTTACATGCTGCTTCGGAATATAGACATCCGGAGCAGCTATTCTCTGCACTCTAGCCCAGTGTTGTTAAAAAGGTCTGTTTTCTTCTCTCAACCTGATTGTTACCATAATCTAAAATCTAGTTCCTGCTACTTTTTCTTAACTAGTTCCACGGTTCACCCTCAACCTGCATATCAGAACACAGACGGTAGCCCATCCCGGAATACTGATTCCACACACCAGATTAACTGGGACCATGGTCACACCTCCTACTTGCGTTTCAGAACTCATCCGTCAACCCCGCCCGGAATGTTGATTCCACACACCGGATTAAACTGGGACCACGGTCCCACCTCCTACTTGCGTGGCAGAACTCACCCGTCAAACCCCACTGGGAATATCGATTCCACACACCGGATTAAACTGGGACCACGGTCCCACCTCCTACTTGCGTGGCAGAACTCACCTGTCAAACCCCACTGGGAATATCGATTCCACACGCCGGATTTAACTGGGACCATGGTCCCACTCTGTTCAGTTGTTTCTATCACAATACCGATTTTGAGATTGTTACAGTGATTCCTGTTTTCGGTGCGTAAGAAGATTATGTTCGTTTTGTTCCCCTGGTGCTTCCTCGCTCACTCGCGGGCTTCGCCCTGTCGTTCGGCTGCGGCGAGCACTACTGGCTCTCTCTGAAAAGCAGAATTTATCTGATCCTCGCAACGGGAATATCTTTCCAGCGGGTGGTGTACGCAGGGGAGAGCATATCGCGTTTCATTTGCCATGCAGGCGCAATCCCTCGTCCGGCAAACCAGACCTGTCCCAGACCGGAATGATTAATGCCATCGAGAACCTTCATCAGCTCAGCGCTGTGAGGACGTGGCGGACGTTCGTCGAACAGCTGCAGCTGCGAGACGCCGGAGCCGGTGAAGTCATTCAGCATCACACCGGCTTTGGCATACCGGTGCCCGTCCTTCCAGATTCGCCCCAAAGCCGTTGTGGCGGCCGCAATGATGTCCCGGGTGTCCTGAGTGGGGGTAAGCAGTTTCTCCGTGGCCACGTTCCCGTAGTAAGGCTCTTTAACGGCGAACGGAGACGTTTTGATGAATACGGAAATATGCCGGCAGTACTGGCGCTCTTTACGCAGCTTTTCTGAGGCCCGCTCTGCGTACTGACAGACCGCCTGGCGGAGCGAATCGTATTCAGTGACCTTCTCACCAAAGCTGCGGCTGCAGACAATCTGCTGCTTTGTTGGCGGTGCTTCCTCAAGCGACATGCAGCTTTCCCCGTTCAGTTCGCGCACTGTTCGCTCGAGAACGACGGAGAAATTTTTGCGGATGAAGGCCGGGTTCGTCAGGGCCAGATCGAGTGCGGTCTTAATGCCCAGTACATTGAGCTTGCGTGCAATACGGTTTCCCACGCCCCAGATCTCTTCCACCGGCTGCAGTGAAAGCAGTTTCCGCGTTCGCTGAGGATTCCCCCGGGTCAGAGCGAGCACGCCACGAAACTGTTTCCACTCCTTTGAGGCCCACTGGGCTGATTTTGCCAGGGTTTTCGTCGGTCCGGCGCCCACGCCAATGGTCAGACGGGTACAGTCATACACTTGCTGTCGCAGCTGCCGGCCGAAGTCCTCCAGGTCAATGCAGTGCTCCACACCGTTCAGATCGAGGAACATCTCGTCAATCGAATACTGTTCCACCCTCGGAGCCAGCTCCTCCAGGCAGCTCATCACGCGCGCCGACATCGAGGCATAAAGTTCATAGTTGCTTGAGAACGCGTATATTTTTTCCGGATACCTTTCGTTTTTCATCTGAAACCACGGCGTGCCCATTCTGATCCAGGGCTTTGCCTCGGCACTTCTTGCGATTACGCAGCCATCGTTGTTACTGAGCACTACTACCGGCTTTCCTTTCAAATCCGGGCGGAAAACACGTTCGCAGCTGGCATAAAAGCTGTTCACATCGGCCAGGGCAAACATCAGTACATCTCCCTCGGGCGGTGGATGATGTGCGTGACGACGCCAAAGATATCCAGATCGTCCGGGTCGGGATAAATCGGCGACCAGGCGGCGTTCATGGGCTGCAGGGTCAGTCGTGGCGTCAGCAGCAGCCGTTTGACCGTAAACTCCCCCTGCACGCTGGCCACAACAATATCGCCATGCCGGGGCTTCTCGGCACAGTCCACAACCAGCAGATCGCCATTGTACAGGCTGCCGTCGGCCATGCTGTCTCCGCTGGCGCGAAGGTAGTAAGTCGCGCTCGGATGCCGAATGCAGTAATCATGGAGATCCAGATCGGATTCGACATAGTCAGCTGCAGGGCTGGGAAAACCGCAGCTGGCCAGGTCTGCAAACAACGGATGGACCTGTGGCGGGAGTACTTTCCCGGTGCTGAAAAGCTGCAGTTTCATCTTTCCTCCTGACGTCTAAATATACTGGTTATACATACAGTATATTTAACAGCGTGAGGATAATCCAGATCGCCTGCGCCATGAACAGAGTGAGTAACCTAAGCTACTCAAAATGTTCAATAATATCATTTTGATTATTTTATGTTACTCATAATGAGAAATAAGGCTTTTATTTTTCCATTTTGCTCTTATAATATGTATCAAATTGAGTGTAATTGACGGAGCATAATGGTGAATATTTACTGCGATGATGGTTCAACTAATGTTAAGCTGGCATGGTTTGAAGGAAACGAGCTGCAGACCCGGGTTTCTGCTAACTCCTTCCGGCATGGCTGGAAAGTGGCGGAATTCAGTGCTGCAACGTTCAACTATCAGGTGGGCACGCTGAAATACACCTGGGACAGCGTCAGCCGGGATGCCATCCCGACAACAAACGTGGAATATCAGTACGGTGATCTCAACCTGCTGGCCGTGCATCATGCGCTGCTGAACAGCGGACTTGAGCCGCAGCCGGTGAGCCTGACCGTGACGCTGCCCCTGAGCGAGTATTATGACGGGGACTGCCAGCGGAACGAGGAGAATATCCGACGCAAACGGGAAAACCTGATGCGTGAGCTGGTTCTGAATAAGGGCAGGGCATTTACCGTAACGGACGTGAAGGTGATGCCGGAATCACTGCCGGCGGCGTTCTCCCGTCTCGCGGAGCTGAAGCCCGGACCCGCTGAGACCACCCTGATTATCGATCTCGGCGGAACCACGCTCGATGCCGGCGTGATTGTCGGACAGTTTGATGATATCAGTGCGGTACACGGCAATCCGTCTGTCGGCGTGTCACAGGTCACCCGCGCAGCTGCAGGCGCGCTGCGGGCTGCAGACAGCGAAACCAGCGCGCTTATTGCTGACACGGTCATCCGCAACCGCAATGATCGTCAGTATCTGCAGCGAGTGATCAACGATGCCGGAAAAATTGACGATGTTCTGAACAAAATTACAGAGGCAATCACTTCCCTGGGGGCGCGTGTCACCAGTGAGCTGACGGCCTTCAGAAACGTTAACCGGGTATTCCTGGTCGGGGGAGGGGCATCCCTCATTGAAGAGGCTATCCGTCAGGCCTGGCCTCTGGCTCCTGACCGTATTGAGGTTATAGGCGATCCGCAGCTGGCGCTGGCCAGAGAGATTGCCCTTTACAATAAAGAGGACTAAACGTGCCGGACGGCCAGTATTCTTTCTATCTGCACAGCGACGATCGCACCGACATCGCGGCGATGGCGACCATCAGCACCATCTCACAGCCCCTGCGTGGTGACTTCATCCGGACCGCCGCCACCGCCGGGGCGGTGATGTACCAGACGGATGCACGTTTACCGGCGCTGATCCCGGTGTTCTTTGACGGGCATCTGAGCGCCATCCGGCTTTGTGCCGTGATGGCGCTGGTATCCGGCACCTGGTCTTCACTCTCGGGACTTCCTGATGAGCCTGATGGTGGCGTGGCGGCTCTGGCCATGTCACCGGAGACGGAATACCAGCGCCGGCGTTACACCCTGACGCTTCAGGATGACCGGAGCAGTGAACGGGTTGAGCGTGTGCTGACGGGCGTGTCATCCCGCCTGCGCGGAGAGCTGCTGAGAAACCTGATTATCACCGGTCTGGCCCTGCATACGACCGCACCGGAGCTGCCGCGTCTGCTGGCCAGTATGCCGGTACCGCCCGGCACGGTCAGCGAGCTGCAGGTTCTGGTTCAGCAGATGGCTGGTACGGCTGACGTGAGTATGGCTGCAGTGCCGGAGAAACCAGCAGAGCCTGCCGCACCGGTATCCGCTGAAGCGACCAGGATAAAGAAAAATATGCGCCGGGCATTCGGAGACTAGAACATGTCAGTGATTAAACAAAAAGCAGAGCAGTGCATTCATAACTTTCTGCGCGCCCGGAACGTGCCTGAATCTCAGTGGCCGGAACGGGTAAAAAAGATCGGCAGGGGAATGATACTGGCAGGTGTTGCCGTCGTGGTTCCCGGTGTTCTGGTTGATAATATCTCCCTGCCGGTGACAATTGCGATGCAGGTCTGCTACGCCTCGCTGATCGGCCTCGGTGTTCTCCTGGCGTTTGACGATAAAAAGCCGAAGAACCGATCCTGAGCAGGAACATCATTCAGAATGGTAACCAGACAGCCCGGGAGGGACTGATGCAAAAGGTTAAGAGAACGGGGCTGACGCTGGCGGAGGCCAGCGAGCTGTTGAACTGTCAGGAAATAAAGGAGATGAACAACAATGAGGAGGACAAATGAAGTGTAATACTGCAATTTTGTTTGTGGCGCTCACACTGGCAATACCCGGTGCGGTGAATGCCGCAGCCACAGTGGCGGTTCTTGACCAGATGGCCACGAAAAAGCAAAAGGAACGTGAAGACCAGCTCGAAGCCGTGGAACGTGATGCTTTAGCACAGCCAGATGCATGGAAAGCATATCTACAGGTGTCTGACGCAGTGCCTGCTGATGCCCCCATCATGCTGCAAAACCGCTACCGCAGCCTCGCCATTTCACTGGCACTGAAGGCTGCAATGGCCTGTTCGTCAGACGCTCTCAAGCTTCTCGAGCGTAACGACGTAATTGAGTTTCGCGTACTCCGATCATCGTTAGTCTCAGCCTGCAAAACAGCTAAATAAGTTTCGTGCCAGCTGCCCACTTCCAGATTCCAATGTTCGGCTGGCATTCTCTCAATCCTGTAACCCTCTGTCCTGCATTGTCCTCTTCAGGACAAAAAAAACGGCAGGGTGACATCTCATCCCTGCCGTCAAAACTAATCGCTTAATTTTTCGGCGATTATAATGTATTGTTTTGTGATGTAAATCACATTTTAATTTAATGTGAAATTTTCCCTCCGCTTTATATCTCCCGTAAGAAATTACCCGCCGTGCCTTCACGCTAACCCGGCCGCTGCGGTCGCAAGGGTTCACGTTGTCTCCGTCCTCACCCGTTCGCGCCCTGCACGGTGCATTCAGCCCGTGAAGGGCTTGCGCTGCGGCTTCGGCGTCGCCCTGGCGTCCTCCGCTTTACGCCGTGTTTTTGTGGCGGCACGGCGCAAGAGGGTGCCGCATATCAGAGAGGAGTGTGTCTATGTCCCGTTTTATTCTGGGTGACTGCGTGCAGGTGATGTCCCGTTTTCCGGCGCGTGCCGTCGATTTTATTCTTACCGACCCACCGTACCTGGTTGGCTATAAGGACCGTACCGGCCGCACCCTGGCCGGGGACAACTCTTCCGAATGGCTCCAGCCCGCCTGTCATGAAATGTACCGCGTGCTGAAAAATGACAGCCTCATGGTGAGTTTCTATGCCTGGAACCGCGCGGATCTGTTTCTGAATGCGTGGAAAACGGCCGGTTTCAGGGTGGTTGGCCATATCGTCTTTGCCAAGAGCTACGCCTCAAAATCGACGTTCGTGGGTTACACCCATGAGAGTGCCTACCTGCTGGCAAAGGGAAGGCCGCAAACCCCGGACCGTCCCATCCCGGACGTGATCCCCTGGAAATACACGGGCAACCGACATCACCCGACGGAGAAGCCGGTGCAGAGCCTGCGGCCGCTGATTGAATCGCTCACGCGTCCGGGGGCTATTGTCCTTGACCCGTTCGCCGGCAGCGGCTCCACCTGCGTGGCCGCCGCCGAAGCCAGCCGCCGCTATATCGGGATCGAGATGCTTGAGCAGTACCACGCCGCCGGCGTTCGACGTCTGGCACAGGTTGAACGGGCAAGAAGGATGCCGGCGGCCAATGACGGCGCGTTTTACCCCGACTATCCGGAGGCGGCATGAACTACCCGGGCCTTGAAAACCTGCGCGCGGACGTGGCCGCGCTCAGCAATGCCATGTGTGACGTGCGGATGCTGCTGAACCGCCTCGAATCGCAGCACCGGCACGACGCGGCAACGCTTACCGAACGTATGGCTGCGCAGACTCTGCGCCGGATCAACACCCTGCTTCTTGAAGCCTACCGCGAAGCCCTGGTGCTGGACGAAACCTTTCAGGGCTGACTGACCCTGCCGGGCTGATGCCCGGTCTGTAACCCCTTACAAGAGAGAACAAACGATGTACGGAACCCGCGAAGAACTTTGTGTACAGCTTGAAAACATGTTCACGTTTGACGAACCCCTGGTCCTGCTGGTCTGGACGGAAGAGGGGATTAGCGTGGCCTGCCGTGAAGCCCAGCCAGAACCGGACGGGGCTGAAATCCGGAATCTGATGAAGGCGATCGGCGAAATGAAAATGACGCAATACCGCCAGGAGGGGGTAAATAATCTGACTGTCAGCGATCTTCTGACCCGTCAGCGCGAAGCGGCAAACCGTGAGGTGAGTGTACCGGCGGTGCTTCTGTCCCGCATCCTGCGTAACTATGAATGCGAGCTGGAAAACCGGATCGGTATGGCCTGGGAAGCCGGGCGGCAGGAGCCGGAATCCGTCAGGAATGAGCTGAATAACGTTCGCGCCCTACAGGAGGCGCTGGCCGCCTGAGAGAACGCCGGGGTAACGCCCCGGCAACCGGTGGCCATCCACTGCGAATAAGGATGTCAGTGCCTTCCGCTTCTATCCGCCGCTGCCCTCCGGGCCACGTCGGGACAATGAAACTCCCCTGAAGCTCCGTGCGGTGACGGCATGCGCCGTGACTTCACTGTAGCCCGGCCGCATCGGCCACAAGGGTTCGCTGACGCCTCCGTCCTCACCCGTTCGCACCCTTCACGGTGCATTCAGCCCGTGAAGGCTTTGCGCTGCGGCTTGCGGCGTCGCCCCTGTGTCCTCCGCTTTTCGCCGGTCTGTCGTGTCGTCACGGCGATGCCGGAACCGAGAATATGTTAACCGTGGAGGATCTATGAACCAGACCGTGACCTGTGATGCCGTTCGTCTTGAGGGTGCGCAGCGCCTGACTTTCCTGCCTGATTTGTTTGGTGGTGATTTTATGACGTCCGAGGCATCCGTGTACGCCTACGCCCAGCGTTACTGCCCAGAGTATCAGGGGGGATTCTGGCAGTTTTACCGGCTGCCGGAAGGCGGCGGATATATGGCACCTGACGTGGAGAGCCTGACCCTGTGCAATCCGGACAACTGGTTTGAGCAGACTGTCAGCGGGGAAGTGGCGGGGATCATCCTCACGGCGCTGGTACTGAATCACCGGAGCTGGCACCACAGTAACCATGACCATGAGGAGCTGTGCCGCCACTTCTGCCGCCGTTATGAGCAGCTTATGGCATTTGCTGATACCCATCCTGAAAGCGCCACGATCTGGCGTGCTCTTGACTGATTCACCACGGGCGGCAATGCCGCCCGACTAAAGGAGAAAAACATGATTGGTACAGCAAAAGAGATAGCCATCGAAATGCTGCGTGATGACGATAATGACGGCGAGAAATTTGTATTCGCCAGCTGGAGCCGGAACGATATTCGCGGTCTCTGCATTGACTGGGATCTCAGTGATGAAGAGATCGACGTGGTGATGGAAAGACTGGAGGCAGAACTGTATCCCTCCGGATGTGTCCCTCTCATCTACAACATTGTTGAGGTGATGGTGGAAGAAAAACGGAAACACCGTAATGTCACCATTCCGGCAGCGGCGCTTGCGGTGGTGATGCAACTTGCAGGGAAGGAAATGGAGCGTATCGCCGTATGCGCGGAGGATGGCGGCGGATCGGCAGAAGAAACCCTGAAAGAAGAAAACGACGTCATGATGAGCCTGCGCGCGGCGCTCGATGCCTGACAGAGAAACCGGAGGCGTTGCCTCCGGAAACTGAAAAAAGGAGAACACTATGCAACTGTCACCGGAAACCCGCAGCATCCTGCGCCAGTATAAAACGCTCATCAACGAGCGACGTCACGAATCCGGACTCAGCCCCGTAACCATAGCGAAAGTGCTGGATGAGATCTGCGAATCTGCTACCCGCCAGTGTGCCGTTTATCTTTGCGGCCACTTCATTCTCCAGGGCGGTCAGGGGGATGCACAGTAAATAATCCGGGCGGGGCATATGCGCCGCCTGTTCGCGCGCGAAAACCCTGTCATCCCTTCGGGCTGACGGACGGCAAGGCCAGCGCCTGCGGCGCTGCCCCCTCCCGCCCTGATGTAAGCCCGGGGAGATGCACATGAAAGGCATTGTGAGGGCAAATTGTCACTGATACGGTCCTGCGTGGCGTGGCGTGGCGTGGCGTGGCGTGGCGTGGCGTGGCGTGGCGTGGCGTGGCGTGGCGTGGCGTGGCGTGGCGTGGCGTGGCGTGGCGTGGCGTGGCGTGGCGGCTCTGAAACCCGATCAGCAAATTCCCTCAAAACACCTGAATCCCACTTCTGGCCCCCTTCGGCTCCCGGTCAGCGTTGCTGTCCGGTCGTCGAGCCCCACTCCGCCAGGGCGGCTGCTGCGCACCCGCCAGGCTCCGCCGAACCCCTTCGGGTTTCGGGCCATACGGCTAGGGTCTGATGGCGAAGGTCAAGGGCTGCGGCTTCTCCGGCCGTGCCGTCCGGAACGCCTTCACCGCGCCGGCTGATGCCGTCGCTTTAATGGCGCCACGCCGTTCCGACGTGTCGGGTGTGTGCATCCTGTTCGCCCGGTGAGGCCATCCCCCGTGCGTCCTCACGCGGAGGGCTTGTCGTAGCACCGTCGGGTCGTCATCCAAGGGGTGAAATGCACTCCGCCAAAAGTTTTTGCGTGCCGCAAAAACTTTAGTCTCCGCCCCTTTCCTTCCTCCCTTCGCCGTTGCTCCTTTGCCCTTTGCCGCGAGAGAACTCACCAGGGAGATGGACAACCATCACCACAGGAGAAAACCAGGATGCACACACGAAACGTCAACGTCAAAACCGCCGCTCAAGAATCTTCCAGGAAGATGGGGGAAGAACAAAACCCTGTTTCTGTCGCACGGGAGTGGGTGGCTCAGGCCACTTCGCTGAAAGCGGGTGTCACCGTCACCCTGTCCGATGTGTCCCGATACGGAGACGTTCAGGTGGAGATCCGCACCAACGGAACGCTTAACTGGCGCGCCTGGTCGTTTGAACCGGATTTTCTTTTTGAACTGAAACGCAACCTGCAATACGTGCAGCTTTAACCGGAGGCCGGATGTCCGGCCTTAACCCAGAGAAGGAGGAAACATGCAGAACCTTAACACCCGTCCGGCGACCCGTAAGGTCGGGCAGAGCACCGAAATCGTGAAGCTGCTGCGCATTCAGGCCAGCGACACCCACGTGGTCGAGTTTGACAACGTGGATACCCGTTTTAACGACTGCAACAACTGGCAAGTGATGGCAGGAGGCAAACGTGTCCTGTTCAGTAACCGCATGTATGAGCGTTTTTCAGATGTGAAATCGGGGATCGTGGCAACGATCAACGTGTGTGAAAACAGCGGCAGCGTAACGGATAAAGCGATGCTGGAAGGGGCAAAAGTCATGATGCAGGTTCTTGATGGCTATCCGTCCTTTGCGGCACTGGCAGCTCACCCGAAACGCATTACCGGTTAACCGAGTGCCGTGACCGGATCGCACTCCGGCCACGGCTAACCACAACTATCACTGAGAGGTAAAAATCATGGTCGCCACCAATAATACGGCAAAAAAAACCGTTAAATCCACCCGCGTTAAAAAGTCTGCGGAAAAAATCGCGCAGTCTACCGAGCAGAAGCTCGTCCAGCTGCTCGCTGATACGCCTGTGCAAATCTTCCCGTACTCCCGCCTGTCACACACTGGCTTAAACACGCGCATCATTCCGCATACCGATCAGGAAGTGGAAGAGATGGCAGACAGCATTCAGGCAATGGGTATCCTCCAAAACCTGATCGGTGCAGAACTGCCGGACGGTACGATCGGCATTGTCGGCGGGGAAGGCCGCCGCAGGGGCACAGGCATTCTGGTGATGCGCGGTGTGCTCGATGCAGACACGCCGTTTGTTCCGGTGAAAGTCCTGCCCGTGGAGATGGCTGTGGCGGCCTCGATGATCGAGAACGGTCGACGTAAAAACATGCATCCCGCCGAGCAGATTATCGGTTTTCGTACCCTTCAGCAGGAAGGTAAAACGGCCTCTCAGATCGGCGCACTGATGGGCTACCACCCGCGCCACGTTCAGCGCTGCCTGAAGCTGGCGAATCTTGCCCCCTCCCTGCTGGATGCGCTGGCGCGGGATGAAATCTCCCTTGAACAGTGTGAAGTCCTGACACTTGCTGATACGCATGAGCGTCAGGAGCAGGTCTGGAAAGAGGCTGTTGAACAGTGGCGCGATCCTGCCGTACAGACCCTGCGCAAAATGGTGACTGACGACAAGATGGCCATCAGTCACCCTATGTTTGAGTATGTGGGCGAGGAAGCCTATACCGCCGCTGGCGGTACGCTGACCGCCGACCTGTTCAGCGACAGGGACAGCACCTTTGCCGATGCGGCGCTGGTGAAATCTCTGCTGGCTGGCAAGCTCACCGTGCTCGCCGCTCGCGTTAAGCAGGAGCAGGGCTGGGGCTGGGCTGAGTTCCGTATGACGGAACTGCGTGCCAGCGGTGAGGACGGTGAACAGTACCGTTTTGCGATGCCGAAAGCTGTCCTGACGGAAGAAGAACAGAAGCGCGTCAGTGAGCTGGAAGAACAAATGGAAGCCACTGAAACCTACGATGACGAATACGCGATTCAGGAGCAGAGTGATGATATCTACTGCGAGGCGACTCACCGCGAAGCCACGCCGGAATTTCGCGCCGCGCACGGTATCTGGGTGTCATGGGATGGTGACAATTTCCGGGTTCAGCCAGGTATCCGCAAGCTGACCGACGAAGACCGGGCAGCTGAAGAACAGGCGCGTCAGGAGCGTGAAAGCAATGTGATCAGACACACCACGCCTGACATTCCCGCTGACGCCTATCCGGCAACGCTGGTTAAGGCCATGTCTGCGGAGCGCACTCTTGCCGTTCAGGCGGAACTGGCGGGTCGCTCCGATGTATCGGTGGCGCTCCTGACATGGACGCTGTGTCTTGCGCTCTTTGACCGCAGCTACGGCAAGCGCAATGAACCGCTGAAAGCCTCAGTGTCCTCGAATCAGTATCACCTTGCATCACTGGCTCCATCTGGTGAAGAAGGGAAGGCGCTGACGGCGCTCAATGCACAGAAAAAAGCGCTTCAGGCAACGCTGCCCGAAAACTGGCATCTCGATTTCACCTGGCTGCTGTCATGGCCAGCAGAGCAGGTGAACACCCTGCTGGGATTTTGTGCAGCGCACGGGATCAACGGTATTCAGGAACGTATGTACAACCATACGCAGAAAAGCGAACTGGACGGGCTGGAAGCGGCGCTGGACTTTGACCTGCGCAAATGGTGGCAGCCGGATGCTGAGAGCTACTTCGGTAAGCTCACGATCTCCCAGATTGGCAAAGCCTATGAAGAAGCCGGACTCAGCGCCCGTGCAGGTGAAGTTGTGAAGCTCAAGCGCCGCGATGCGGCGAAGGCCGCCGAACAGGATCTGAATGCTCAGGGCTGGCTGCCTGACTGGATGGTGCGCCCTGCGCCAGCCGCCGAAGCTGAAGAAGCCACTGAATCCGACGCTGATACCACTGACCACGCTGCATAATACCGGAGGCCGCCGCCTTCGGGCGGCGGGAACAGACATGACCATGCAATATGACCTGAACCGAATCAACACACTGACCGCCACAGACCTGGAGTTTATCCGTCAGCAGGGCGAGGACGCGCGCCGCGCCCTCAGCGATGCCGTGACCGGCCTTCTGTCGACACCTGAAGGATGGTGCGTCTGCGCCGAGTTCCGCACCGAGTTCGGCGGCTTCTTCCCCGTCCAGTGCCGCTTCAGCGCGGACGGCAGCGATGACTGGCATCTGTGCGTGTGCAGCCCCGGCGAAGTCTCGCCTTACTGGCTTATGGTGCTGCTCTCCTCCGGCGGTGAAGTGGTGCGTACCCTTTACCAGAGCGACACGCTCCAGCCTGACCGGATAAACCAGCTGATCGCGCAGCTGGCAGGTATGCGCCGCTTTAACTGCACAGCCAGCACCGTGGTGAACCTGATGAGCGTGGAGGTGACAGCATGATCCCGTCCTCACACGCGCTCGTTTCCCTGAAGCCCGCCCGTCAGGCTGCAATACAGGCTATCAGCCATGTTGAGTCTGCCCGCGAACGCGGCGCACGACTTCCCGCCATGCCGTATGTGCGTACTTTTCTGCGCCTTCTCACGGGCAGCGGGCGTCTCAACGCCACGGTGGCCAATAAAATACCTGGCCTGCACTGGGTGCCAAATAACCGTCATTCGAACCTGAAACAGGTCGAGGAGGCGCTTAACAAGATGATCGCCACCAGTGGCGAAGCCTGCCCGCTGCCGCTCACGATTGACGTACAGGCCGAACTGTTTCCTGAAGTCATGCACACCCGCACGGGTCGACGGCTGCACAGGTCTGGCATTAAGACCACGCGCCAGCTGCGCCGCCAGTCCCGCGAGTACGAACAGCGCTGGAAACTGCGCCAGAACCTGCTGGAGCAGGCGAAAATCGACCTGAATTTTCAGTCTCCGCAAACCGTCTGCACCTGGTACACCCGGTGGAGCGACGAGTTTGACGCGGCAGAGCTTGCCGGACCGTTCTGGCGCTGGCAGTCGCGGTTCGCGTCGCTGAAGGAACTTGACTGGCTTCGCATCAGCGGTGAGCCGCTGTATGCAGTGATGTACCAAATCCCGTTTATTGTCCGGGAAACACCTGAGCACATCCGGGTCGCTGAACGCTGGCAGATACCGAACAAGCTGCGTTATCAGCAGGGGGCAGAATGAGAAATAACCCCTGTAAAACGGAGCTGAAGGTCGCCCGCAGCCAGCGAAATAAGCTTCGTACCATGTCCGCAAAGCTGAAAGAAATGTGTTGCGAGTGGGACGGACTGAGTGGCTGGCTGGAAACCGAAAGCGAGCAGCTGGCTGAGAGTATAGACAGGCACCTTGAGGCGCTCGAAGACCAGATCCGTGAATGGTCAGTAGGTACGGATAACCGGGAGGGATATTGAACATCATCAGTCGCAGGTTCGACAAAAAAGAACCCGGAACCGTGTTCCGCCATGCTGAAAGCGGGAAGATCCTGTACCGTCTTGATGCCCGGCTGGAGCGGGATGACTGGGAAACAGTGCAGTCGATGATCAGCCTTGTCTATAACGCCGGCGTGGCCGCCGGAAGCGAACAGCGAGCCGCTGAAATTCGTGAGGCTCTGGGGATTTCAGGAACTGAATGACGCGGAAAAACGATGAGGATTTATACAGTTTTCAGACTGTTATTCCTGGGCAGATGATCGACAACGGGATATAATGGCGATGGCGCTTGAGGCTTTTTGCCTCATGACGTGAAGGTGGTTTGTTGCCGTGTTGTGTGGCAAAAAGCAGAAAGCCCCGTAGTTAATTTTCATTAACCCACGAGGCCACCTGTATGCCTAGACAACATCAGGATAGCCTCTTAGATGCCGCAAGGCAAGGAGAAGAAGGCCATGAAACTGCCGCGAAACACCCTGCTCTGGTGCGTATTAATAGTGTGTCTCACACTGCTGATATTCACTTACCTGACACGGAAATCGCTCTGCGAAATCCGGTACAGGGACACAAACAGGGAGGTGGCAGCTTTTATGGCTTACGAATCCGCTAAGTAGCTAACCCCGGCGGGGGGAAACCCCCGCCATTCAGGAGCTGAGACTGTGTGGACATGCCTGAAGCGCCTTTATGAAGGGGTTGCCGGTTCGCCGGTAGCCCCTTTTTCCTTCCCGACGCGACCGCACGCCTGAACTTCCGGGAAGGGCAGTTCCCCTGCGGGGAACGGGGCAGGGCGGCAGCGCCTCCGGCGCTGCCCGCTCTCTTCCCTTTCGCTAATCATGTTAAGGCTAATGTACGCATCCATTAGCCTTACTGGGAAAAGGTTATTTTTCCCTGTCCCTTGCTGCACGGATGCCTGCCTGATAGTGCTTTTTTACACTTTCAATATCACTGAGGGTGGAGGCCTGGCAGGAATGTGCGGCAAGACGGTAGCGGGAAGCGACTTCATCCAGGATGGCAGGCGTATTGTCGCGGCTGCGGTGCTGGCGACCCTTCAGGCCAAAAGTGGCGACAATTATATCCTGGCTACCCGAGCGGCCGAAAAGACGCATACAAAGACGCTTTACAATAAGCGGCGTTAAGTCCAGATCGATGCTGTCAGCTATCTCAAAAATAAAATTCAGCATCCGGTACGTTTTATAGCGTTTAACAGCAGCGCTGAGGCGTGCAGCTCGCTGAGGGAGTTCCCACGAATCATCAGAATAACGCAGCAGTTCAGCCTGATAATCCCGGGTGAGATGTTCGAGTGTGTATTTAAAGTTGCGGTAAAAGTAAGCGCGTGACTGCTCGGTCTGGGATTCTTCAGCCATTTTATGCACCGTTTATTAATGCTAATGGATGCGTACATTAGCATTAATCATCGGAGTGTTCAAAATTTCCTCTCTTGCCTGGTGACCTGAATGCAGAAGTGATGCTGCAGCTCCGTGGCCATAACCCGAGAACAGGGCAGGGCGATGGCCCCCTTCGGCTCCCGGCCAGCGCTGCTGTCCGGTCGTCGAGCCCCACTCCGCCAGGGCGGCCGCTGCGCACCCGCCGGGCTCCGCCGAACCCCTTCGGGTTTCGGGCTGACGCTAGGGTCTGATGGCGAAGGTCAAAGGCTGCGGCTTTTCCGGCCGTGCCGTCCGGAACGCCTTCACCGCGCCGGCTGATGCCGTCGCTTTAATGGCGCCACGCCGTTCCGACGTGTCGGGTGTGTGCATCCTGTTCGCCCGGTGAGGCCATCCCCCGTGCGTCCTCACGCGGAGGGCTTGTCGTAGCACCGTCGGGTCGTCATCCAAGGGGTGAAATGCACTCCGCCAAAAGTTTTTGCGTGCCGCAAAAACTTTAGTCTCCGCCCCTTTCCTTCCTCCCTTCGCCGTTGCTCCTTTGCCCTTTGCCGCGAGAGAACTCACCAGGGAGATGGACAACCATCACCACAGGAGAAAACCAGGATGCACACACGAAACGTCAACGTCAAAACCGCCGCTCCCGAATCTTCCAGGAAGATAGGGGGAAAAACCGTGTCGTACACGATCCTCGTCGCTGAGACGAAAAAAAACTCTGAGGAGGAATCGGACGTTCTGGAGTTCAGCAGCCTTGCTGAGCTGAAGAAACTGCGCAGACGCTGCCCCGAAACAATGCGCTGCACCTATTTCTACGCCCTCAGCAGCGGCGTCGATAAACAGTTCCGCCATATCCATGTGGCTGAAGCTGACCACTTCAAACAGTTTGTGCGCCTGATCGAGCGCGAAGGTATCGACATTTAAATCCGATTCAACCCGTGCGGCAGCCGCCGCACGGAACCTCATCAGACAGGAGCCAGAAACATGAGCGTTAACACCCCGACCGCTGCACCAATGGCCTTTTTTGTTCCGTCTCATAACGCCGTTTATGACTGCGCAACACAACTGGACGGGCAGTGGGTGACTCAGCGTGAAGCGAAAACGCTGGAATCCCTTCGCCGTCTCTATCCGGATGCGGAGCTGATCCCCGCGACTCTGGTACAGGAAAAGCAGAATGACGGCTATCGCCGTCCCTGGGCGGAAATCACCGAGGCCCGGTATATCGACCAACTGGAAACACTGCCGCCAGTGGACTGGTGCAGGGGGGTTGGCGGGGAGTCGTTCAAATCAATGGAGTTTACGGGCGGGGATGTGACCGCAATTTTTGTCCGGTACGGCGCGCGTTTCTTTGAGTGCCATGACCTGCACACCCGCCATCACCGTGAGCTGATTGGCGACGTGATCGCACGTTTCTGTCTCGATGCGCCGCTGAATTCCGCGCATTAAAAAAGCAGGGTTGCCCCTGCTTTCTCAACGCCGGGTAGCCGCTGGAACGGTGAACCGGCAATCACAACCAAAGTAAGGAGATTGATCGTGAAATTTGACCCGCAAACTGTCGCACAGGCGAAGGCATTTGTAAATGCCCTCCGCGCCGGAAAACGCGCACGCGTCCCCGCGCTGCGCTTCTCACAGTGGCAGCAGTTTCTGTCCGTGGTAAATGCCGAAACGGGCTACGCCGCCGAGGCTGACTGTGGTCTGGCTGTCAGCGTCTATCCGGCGCTTGGACTGGCTTAACAGGAGGCGGCCGCCTGCGGGCGGCCGGTAAGGTGAAACCATGTCACAACTGAGTTTTGAATCCCTGTTCCTGGCAGACCAGGCTGATCCGAAGCCGCGGGCTTCCGCTCCTGTCCGGGTGCAGTCCCCAGCTGAGGCGCGTAAGCAGTTCGCCAGTGTGTTCCGTCAAACCGCGAAATATATGCGCCGTTCCGAAGTGTTCCGCGACTTTATCACCCTGGCCGCCAGCGGGCTTGATATAGCGAGCATACGCTCGCCAGAAAGCATCGAAAACAGCCGACGAATCTGCGGGCGGTATCAGCCGGACGATTTAGGCGCCATGAGACAGCTGTTCTGCCTGTTGGTGGAGGGGCTGGCGGGTGAAATGCATGATTTTCTGGGCGCACTGTATATGGAGCATGAGCTGGGCGCGGACGAAATGGGGCAGTATTTCTCTCCGTCCTCCATCTCCCGCCTGATGGCCGGACTACTCATGCCCGGCGCTCAGGAGACGATAAAGCGTGAGGGTTGGATGACGCTAGATGAGCCTACCTGTGGTAGCGGCGGTATGGTGATTGCCTTTGCATACTGGATGGCTGAGGCGGGATATAACCCCTCAGAACAGCTGTATGCCACCTGCACAGATATCGATCCGATGGTGGCTGATATGGCCTTTATCCAGCTGTCACTGCTGGGTATCCCTGCGAAAGTCGTGACCGGTAATACGCTGACCCTGAAAGCAAATCGCGTGCGTTATACCCCCGTTTATTACTTCAATGACTGGCAGGGACGTCTGGAGTTTCGCAGTCGTTTCGAAGCTATGAAAAACTTTCTGGCCACCGTGGCCGCCTGACTGACAGAGCGGCAGGGCAGACCTGCCGCAGGGAGAGAGAAAATGATGAGCAACACACTGAACGCTGTTCCGGCCACCGTGCTGGAGACGATGGCAGAACGCCTGCAAGGCCAGGCTGAACCGATAAAAATCCGCAGCAACGATGATCATGCCGCGCTGGCTGCAGATGTGCTCTGGAAATTTGCCCGTAAAACCGGGCTGAACAGGGAAAGCGAAAGCGTGCAAACTGTCATCACGGATTTTCTGGCAAATCTGCTGCACCTCTGCGAAAAGTGCGAGCCGGACGGGGCTGGCATTGAGGGATTTAATGTCCTGCTGAATATGGCCATGATGCACTATGAGCAGGAAAACGGAGGTGACAGCGAAGAACCGATCTGATCGGAAATCCTGGCCCCGGTGCATATCATCGGGGCAACCGCAAAAAACACTACCCCTTCGGGGTAACGGGGAGGGCGAAAGCGCCTCCGGCGCTCCTGCCGTTCCCCGTTGCTGTGCTTCACTCCTTCCCTGCGATCATAACCGGCATCCTGCTGGTTAACTTTCTCTGCTGCAGCTCCGTTATGGGCATAACCCGAAAACAGGGCAGGGCGATGGCCCCCTTCGGCTCCCGGCCAGCGCTGCTGTCCGGTCGTCGGGCCCCACTCCGCCAGGGCGGCTGCTGACGCACCCGCCGGGCTCCGCCGAACCCCTCCGGGTTTCGGGCTGACGCTAGGGTCTGATGGCTAAGGTCAAAGGCTGCGGCTTCTCCGGCCGTGCCGTCCGGAACGCCTTCACCGCGCCGGCTGATGCCGTCGCTTTAATGGCGCCACGCCGTTCCGACGTGTCGGGTGTGTGCATCCTGTTCGCCCGGTGAGGCCATCCCCCGTGCGTCCTCACGCGGAGGGCTTGTCGTAGCACCGTCGGGTCGTCATCCAAGGGGTGAAATGCACTCCGCCAAAAGTTTTTGCGTGCCGCAAAAACTTTAGTCTCCGCCCCTTTCCTTCCTCCCTTCGCCGTTGCTCCTTTGCCCTTTGCCGCGAGAGAACTCACCAGGGAGATGGACAACCATCACCACAGGAGAAAACCAGGATGCACACACGAAACGTCAACGTCAAAACCGCCGCTCAAGAATCTACCGGAAGATGTGATTCAAACCTCACCACGTCCCAGTTCACGGATCTGTTTTGCTGGGTCCTGGCAGCAACGGAAGGGGAGCCACAACCGGCATTTTTACGCCGCCAGAAAATGCCACTGAGCTGACGTTAATAAATGACGAATGCCCGGATTATATCTCTGTCTGGGTTGTAGATGGTCGCCCGGTGGCAGCTGCAATGCCGCTGGATAATTTTCACCGCGTTATTTCTTCATCTCTAACTAAATAATCAGGAGTAAATAAAAATGGTCAGTTTCGCAAGCCGTTATCGTATGCCTACCTCGATCCGTAAAGACCGTCCGCTGACGAATGATGAATTACAGCTCATCGTTCCGAGCGCGTTCTCATCGGATAAACACGATTCACGCTCTGAACGTTATACGTATATCCCGACCATTAACATTCTTGATCGCTTACGTGATGAAGGTTTTCAGCCGTATTATGCAACGCAGTCACGTACACGTGACCAGGATAAACGCGACTTTACAAAACATATGCTTCGCCTGCGTCGTCATGACCAGATTAACGGAAAGGAAGTACCGGAAATTATTCTGCTGAATAGCCATGATGGCTCAAGCAGCTATAAAATGATCCCAGGCATGTTTCGTCAGGTTTGCAGTAATGGTCTGGTTGCATGGAAGGATTTTGGTGAAATCCGCGTACCCCACAAAGGGGATATTGTCGGGCAGGTTATTGAAGGCGCTTACACGGTGCTGAAAACATTTGACGCGGTTGATGAAAATATTGACCTCATGAAAAGCATTCAGCTCACTTTGCCTGAGCAGCGCCTTTTTGGTGCGACCGCCCTGGAACTTAAATACGATGGAAAACCAGCGCCGATTACACCGGAGCAAATTATTAACCCTCGCCGTGTGCTCGACAGAGGCCAGGATTTATGGACCACGTTTAACGTGGTGCAGGAAAATGTGATCCGTGGGGGAATTCGTGGCAGAACGGAAAAAGGGAAGATGACCAGAACGCGGGAAGTCACCGGAATAGATGGTGACATCAAATTAAATCAGGTGCTCTGGAAAATGGCTGAAGAGTTTGCAAAACTGAAGGCCTGAAAATTAAGCCGCTCAACAGAGCGGCTTTTTACTGCCCGCTGTTAAGCGATGCTGTTTCTGTAGTTTTTATCTCATGCTCCTTACCCGCAGCTGGCGCGAGACGTTCAGAAAGTAACTTTTTTCTTGCCAGTAATACGCGATATATATTTTTGATATCCTGTGCATAGGCCTTGCGCTGCGTAATGAGCTTTTTGCTCGGCCCCGTATTATACATCCC
This sequence comes from Enterobacter sp. JJBC, assembly GCF_036936505.1. Lineage (NCBI taxonomy): Bacteria > Pseudomonadati > Pseudomonadota > Gammaproteobacteria > Enterobacterales > Enterobacteriaceae > Enterobacter > Enterobacter sp. JJBC. The sequence goes on along the minus strand of NZ_CP136938.1, from coordinate 42,295 downwards.
CACGCTGTCCCAGTTTTTTCCGTATGACCTGAAGTTGTGCGCCAGTACCCATGCACCCGTATAAACGCAGATACATGGATCATTTAACAGGCGCTCACGGGTAATATTGAAGTTTTTAAGTTTACCGTAATGAGAGCTGTTCACCTGCATCCCACAGACATCTTCTGTCCCATTCCTGTTTGATCCATTTATCGCATCTGGTACCAGATGGCTCTCTTTAATCGAAATTGACATAAGCAGAAGCGGATCAATTTGATAATCTTTGCCGGCCTGGTCAAAGCACATCTGCGGAGCAGCGCCAGCAGATAGTGAAAGAGTCAGCAAAGCAGCAGGCAGTAACGATATTTTCATGGTTTGGCCTTTTAGCGAAATAAACGGGCCCTGGAGAGGCGCTTTAAAAAATACCCCGGCGGATCGTCGTAATCAAGTTAATTCACTACAAACGCGCGTGAGCGCTTTCCTGCGGGGATTTAACACCTGGTCGGAATAAACATGTCAGGACAGTGGACGGTATTAACTTGCCGCTCTTTACTAACCCTTTAAAACATCACACCCTACGCAAGACTTCGTCTTGCAGATTTTTCTTTTAATTTCAGGTGGATGCCTGCAAGAAATTTGCGCGTTATTGAACTGTGACCGTTTAATGTCGTACATACCGACACTACACTATCGTATAATCCTGATACCTGTTAGTGTTGGTATGTCACACATGTATCGTACAATTGTAGATATGCTTTAATTACATTGAATTATATATCGCACAGTGTCACACTGTCGCACATCTTGGTGCTGGATTGTACTACTGTATAGAGCAGAAATTCACAGCAGTATCAACCCATTACACCTTTGCGCAGCAATCTGATAATCCACCAACAGGCTACATGTAGTGTCGGTTCCGACACTAACTTAAAACAGGTAAGAAATATGGGAAGAGTCGGCATCTACCTTAAAGATAAAATTGAACGTGAAGTTCGCGATATTGTTCAACAAGACCTGCAAAACGGTGCAAATGCTGGAGAAGCAAACATATCAGCCACCTGCAACGAATTAATCAGGCTTGGACTGCTTGTTTATAAGCGCGATGGCGAGGATGGCAACCAGTTTGACATTGAAGGATATCGCAGAGACCTCATAAGAAAAGCGGCCGGCTCACGTGAAGGCACGGTTCTCATTGCCACACTACTTGCTGAGATGTATTTAAAAATGACAGGAAAAGACGGCGAGGGCAGCCTGGAAGATACGCTTGATATGATTATAAGCGGCATAAATACAGCTGAGAACGAAGCGGAAGCAAGGCACTTCATCAACGAAAAAGAATAAAACTGCGAGCCGGACAACCCCGGCTCGCATCGATCACTAAGACGGTTTTTCACCCCAGGTAAGGTCGTTTTTCTCCACCCCCTTAATTTTTTCCTTCAGGAACACCTCAAACTCCATGCATAGAACTTTAAGTGCCTGCGCATCCTCGTTCTGGTCAAGTAACCTTTCCGTAAAATAACCCAGAGTATCCATCAGGCGGGTGAGCATTTCGTCATTCAGACTACGGTTATGCACCTTCGCCATTGCCCTGATTTCATCTGCCAGATTCTCAGGAATACGCATGCTATATCCGGTTGTTTTCCCCGGAAGCAAAACTCTTTCACCCTTTCGCCACATCCATAATTGCTCCTGCTTGGGCGAGAAATTAATTTCCTTAGCAACATCAATAGATTCGCTATCAAGCAATTGCCCAAGCCATTCCTCAAATCTCACCGCCAGTGCAATAAGCCGCTCACCTTCAGCAGTTTTAATGACAGGCTTGCCCGGCTGATAATTTAGCGACAACAAAAGCCTGGCAATAATTTCCTCATTCACACTTCTGTTGCCAGCCCTGGCACATATTCTCAGCTCCATAAGCAGATTATCCGGAGCACGCAATCGCCACTCCACCGCTTCACCCGGTTGGAACTTACGTGGACGGCCGCGACCATCCCACATTTTCTCTTTAACTTTCATAGCTATAGATCCCGGAGGCCATTTCCGAACTTTCTGGTCAACAAAGCCTACTCACTTACATATTCGGATAAATCTGAATGATTCCAAAAAGTGTGACATGCATCACAGTTTTTTTTTTTTAGGGTCATGGGACAATTGCGCCCGCGTAAACAAGCACTTACGCGATTCACTTTTGTTTACTTCGGAGAAAACAAACATGTTAACCAAAGGCAGTGCCCTTAACGTCGGTAAGGGATGGGCGGTAGCGTCTTTATTCCGCAAAGCTCGCGAAAATCGCAAAGCTAAATTTTACTTAAAGTCAGCAGGCGCTTTTTTAATTGCACTTATGGTCACTCACCCGGCATTCGCATCTGGTACTGACCTTCTTTCCTCACAGAACACCACAGTCAACTCCACCTTCGGTTCTGGTTCCTCACTGATTAAATGGTTCTACATTGCCGAAATCATCATGGGCCTGTTTATTTACATTAAGGCCCGCTCACCACTAGTGTTCGTTGGTATCGTTATGGCAATCATTTTTACCCGTGTCGCCTTCGGCATCGCGAGCTAAATGATGAATAGGGAAGGAGATAAATATAACTTCCCGGAAACAATGAACCAGCAGGACCGCTATTTAGGCTTACCGATTGACGAATTGATTGTTACCGCACCCCTTATAGTGTTAGGGGTGCTTAACAACCTGTCAGTTGAACTTGGTGTAATCGCGGGAATCCTCTGGTTTATCGTCAGATATCTGAAAAAAGGGCAGGGGTCATACTGGTTACTTAATTTCTGTTACTGGCACCTGCCATCACTTTTATTCAAAGTAACCTTTCGCCAGATACCTGATTCAAGTTTCCGGCACTGGAGGGCATAGTTTTTCATGAAACTGAATATTAAAGGAGAACGCGATAAACAACTCCGCTATGCGTTTATTGGTCTTTCAGCTTTTACTTTACTAATGGGCGCCGGGAATGTGCTGACAGGGTCACTGGCATGGTATTTCGCCACCACCCAGAAAACCATCACCACGCCTTTAATCTATAACCGCCCCTTTGCATCAGATTCAAAAAGTATTGACGCAACCGGCCTGACACAATTCGCCGCTTCCTTTATTTACTGGCGGCTCAATGTTAGCCCGGAGAACGTCGACACTAACCATAAAATGGTTCTTGGATTCGTCCCTTCCGCCGAGCGGGACGCACTCAAGAAAGCTCTGGATATTGAAGCTGAACGCATCAAGAACGGGGGCATTACCACCCGGTTCGATACGAAAGAAATTCGCGTTATTGATGATAACACCGTGCAGTACAGCGGAGTTCTGAAACCATCCACCACCAACGGCGCAATCACCACGCCACTGAAAGACCAGGAAAAAACCTACCGACTGAAACTGAGCTATGACAACGGTGTGATTAACCTTCACAGCTTTGAAGAGCTCAAGCCGGTATCTCCCACCAACTGACAGGACTGCCCATGAAATTTCGCATTTCACCGGCAGCTGCTGCTGTGTTTCTGGCAGCGGGATTATTCACAAGCGGCCTCCGGGCCGCTTCCGCACCCGCAGCCATTCCGTTTGAGAACGACGCCGCCTTTAACGTCACCCTCAGCAACACCAACCCGAGCAAGGTTGTTGTAGACGGAGAACTCATTACCAGCATCAGCGGACCAACCGGTGCGTATGACCAGAGCCAGACCGATGACGGAGCGCTCATTCTGTCTCCGCTTGTCGGCCAGAACTTTACCCTGTTTATCCAGACTGACCGCGGCTCATCCCTGAGCCTGAACGTCAGACCGCAACCGGGTAACGGCAAAACACTGCGCTTCACCCCGATGTCACCACCACTTCGCAAGAACGACGATGCGAAGACATGGGAAGAAGGGCAGACCTACGAAAAAACACTGGTCGCACTATCCCGCGCCGTAGTCAACGGCCAGGTACCAGACGACTATCAGGAGTATCCGGTCAGCCGCATGCCGGCATACACACCCGCCAGTGATGTACGCCTGACACCCGAACGCCAGTTTGTTGGCAATCACCTACGCGTTGTGCGCTTCCGGATGAGCAACCCGGGCAGCATTACCCGCAGCCTGCGCGAGCGCGATTTCTGGCGCAAGGGCGTCCGGGCCGTAATGCTGTCGCAGAACCAGCTCTATGCTGGCGGCGAAGGGTATGCCTGGATTGTGTTCTCAGATGACGGAGACACCCGCTCATGACCATAAGCCTGAATGAAAACCTGAAAACCCGCCGCAAGCAGCTGGCCATTCTGGCCGCCGTCATCCTGGGCGGCGCAGCAGCAACGGGCGGCGTGGTGTGGTACGGGCAATAACCGCGGTGACCGCTACCAGGATGTGGTGGCCGTTGACCGTAACGGCAGCACGGTGACGGTACGTGATGAGGAAGGGAAGATTGCTCTGGTTTCACCGAAGGAGCTGATCACCGGTGACGTGCAGCTGTTTCGCCGCAGCGAGATGGAAGTCCGTTCGGGCGATCTGCTTAAGTTCACGGCGACCGATCGCGAACAGGGGCAAATGGCCAACCAGCGCTATACGGTGGAGTCGGTCAGCGAGCAGGGGAATATCCGTCTGAAGGGGGAGAGCGGTCGCGTCACCATCAATCCGGAGAAGGTCCGGGCGCAGCAGCATCTCGACTACGGCTGGGCCGTCACCGGCTACGGTGCTCAGGGGGCCAGTAGCGATTATGTCATTGCGCTTGAGGGCACGAAAGACGGTCGTAAGGCACTGGCTTCCCGTCGTGCCTTCTACATTTCAGCCTCACGCGTGAAAGAGCACGTCCAGATATACACCGACGGGAAAGCGGACTGGGTTAAGGCGGTAAAAACGCCGGAGCGCGATATCAAAACCGCGCACGATGCGCTGGCACCAGAAACGCAGCGCAAACAGGCGAAAGCCATCTGGGCAATGGGGCAGTCGGTGAATAAAACGGCCATCGGTCGCGCCTGGGTGCGCCATCAGGGCATGCAGGATGCGTCACTGACGGCAAAAATCATCCCGGCTACCCGGCGCTTTCCTGAACCGGCGCTGGCGCTGCCTGTGTATGACAACAATGGCAGGAGTGCGGGCCTGGCTCTGGTTTCCCTTGTTGCCAGCACGGAAGGACGGATGACGCAGGGTGAGACCCGGATGGTCATGACAGAGCGTGCCCGTGGTGCCGTGCTGCAGCGAAGTCAGTCCGGAAACACGATTGTGGCCAGCAACCTGACGGCCGCACTCGATGCAGTACGAAATAATCCAAAGGACGGCGTGGTCTGGCAGACCGGCGATGAGCCGCCTTCAGCATGGCTGCTTAAGGTAAGCGGTGGGACAAAACAGGAAGTGTCACCGGGTATTGCTTCCACGCTGACGGACGAGCAGAACGTACAGCAGCTGCGAGAGCAGATGCTGGCAGACCAGGTTCGCAATGAAGAAGCCGGACTGAGCAGGCAGCCGGAGTCGTTGCTGGCGGAAGTTCCCCAGGAAGAGGCGATCAGACTGAAACCGGAAGACATTAACCCGCGTAGACCGGAGCCACTCAACCCGGATGCGGAGGTGATCGCCAGGGTGAGAAGTGAGGAAAACACCGGCGGACAGGAAATAAAAGCCGCTGCCGGCGTTAGAAGCGAGCTGGAAGGTGCTGACAAGACATCCGGTGAACTGTCGCGGGCATCGCGTGTGATTGCAGATCTGGCAAACGCTGAACGCGACATGGTCAGGGCGGCAGAAAATACGGAGCGCAGCCGCACGCCGGAGCGTGAAGAACAGACCCTTACCCGTACCATTCAGAAAGAACGCTAATCCCCGTTTAAACCATGAGAATCAGGCAATGAAAGCAAACAAATTAGCAGCATTTATAGTTACAACATACATTAGCTTTATTTCAATGGCCCACGCTTCGGCCCCTCACCCGGTATTCAGCCCGGAGCAGGAGGCACGTATTGGTGAAATCGCTGCTGACTACCTGGTGTCCCACCCAGAGATACTTGTGACGGTCAGTCATAAGCTGCAGGAACAGCAGGAGGCGCGTAAGCAGAAAATGTTTGCACTCAGCGTGATGGAGAATCAGACGAACCTTCTGCATGATCCAGACACGCCGGCTTACGGACCTGATAATGCAAAGGACGCGGTGATTGAATTCTTTGATTACCAGTGCGTGTTCTGCAGCCGCTTCGCTCCGGAGCTGGAGAAGGTCATGAAAGCGGAGCCGGACGTTTGCTACCTCTTTAAGGAGTGGCCAATTTTTGGTGGGCGCTGGGAAGCCTCACTTCAGGCAGCGCAGCAGGGGCTGACGGTCTGGCAAAAGAAAGGGCCGCAGACCTATGTCACCTATCACAATGCCATCTACGCCACCGGCCATAATGAAGGCAAGCTGACGGTGGAGGATATTCTCGCGGCAGCGTCAAAGGCAGGGCTGACCGCCTCTGCGCCGGGCGAGCATACCGCGTCCCTTGAGAAAAACAGTAACCTGGCAGAGGCACTGGGACTCACCGGAACGCCGGGGATCATCGTCATGCCTGTTAGCGGAGCCACGCCGGACACCATCACGGTCTTCCCGGAAGCCGTTACTTCTGACAAACTCCAGGCAGCTATCCGGAAAGCCACCAGGGTGAAATGATCCTCAGTACGAAGAACGTTTCCCGCCAGAGGCTGTTTTTCATGTTACGCGCGTAATTGCCATCTTCCCGTTCCGTTCTCCTGCGCTTCCTCGATCAGGCCTGCTGGCCTGATACTGCGGCGAGCGCTACATAGAATTATTGTACTATAAGGACTTCCCCGGCATGTCAACGCCGGTTTTTAGGGCTTCTGTCTGCACTACAGTACAAATAAAGGGGAGAGACTGCGGTACTATAAACGGCCATGATGAATCGTTATCGATTCGGACCCTGATGAAAGACGCTCGTGAGGCTCTCGTTCGGTAAACGGATAAGTATATCCTGTACAATAATCAGATATACCTCACGGGGTCTAACCCTTTATCATCAACGAGTTGCAGGTCAGATGGTTATGCTGCTGCTTCGTACTTTAACTGGCCGAGTACAGCCTGAAATCATCACCGTAATGCAATGATGCCCAGCATAGCCGCGCGTTTTTGGCAGCGATGGCGACAACGGCACGCCAGTATCCTCTTCGCTCAATTAGCGAGCAAACCCAACGACTGAATGAGTCAGTCCTTTTTTCAGCACCAATCAGAACCGAACGGGCACCCTGAACCAGTAGCGTTCGCAGATACGAATCGCCCGCTTTCGTTATCCTGCCAAGCTTTGATTTTCCGCCACTGCTGTACTGCGATGGCGTAAGTCCGAGCCAGGCTGCGAGTTGGCGCCCATTCTTAAAGTCATGCGCATTACCGATACTGGCGACCAGCGCACATGCAGTTGTGGGGCCAATCCCTTTCAGCTCCATCAACCTCTGACTGCGGTGATCAGCTTTGGCCATACGAGACAGGATCCGATCGTATTCAGCGATGTTATCTTCAATGCGATTAATATGTTCCAGCAGATCATCAACGCATTGCTGAACCTGAAGCGGCAAGGAGTTCTTCTGTTCAGACACGATGTGGCGCAGGGCATCTGTACTCTGTGGAGCGATGATGCCAAATTCAGATATTAAGCCTCTTAATCGGTTATATATTGCTGTTTTCTCTTCGATAAAACCCTGCCGGGTACGATGAAGGCATTGCATCGCCTGCTGGCTCTCATCCTTCACGGGCACAAACCGCATATGCGGGCGACGGACGGCTTCACAGATAGCCTGAGCATCAGCTGCATCATTTTTTCCTGATTTACCAGCCATGCGATAAGGAGAAACAAACTTTGCCGCCATCAGACGGGGTTCATGACCATACTGCCGGAACAGTCTTGCCCAGTAATGAGCACCGGAGCATGCTTCCATCCCGATAACACAAGGAGGTAAACCTGCAATCAGCTCAGGAAGTGCAGCACGCGATACTTTGGGTTTAACCAGAACAGTTCTGCCATTTTGGTCAACGCAGTGAACAGCGAACACATTTTTAGCAAGATCGATACCGACAGTAGTGATGGTCATAACGAATCCCTCTGGGCTATGTTTACCCCATGATTGCACAATATTTAACCAGGTGCATATCCAGGGGAAGTCCCTTCCATTCGTTAAGGTTATTTTTTGACCCTTGCGACTTTAGCAGGCCTCAGCCGACGAAACTTACCGGAGGCCGGTATCCTGTTGCTTTTCCAGATATAATCGCCTGTAAGGTTGATGTGTTCCCAGCCTAGCGGGGACAAATGCGACAGCAGTTGCTCGTTGATCTTCATCCCTTTACGCTTCAGGGCATCGACCGCTCTTTCCATATAGACGGTATTCCACAGCGAGATAGCTGCCGTCAGCAGCGTCAGTCCGCTGGAGCGGTAGCTCTGATTTTCCGGTTTACGATCCCTGATTTCACCCAGACGGTGCAGGAATACCGCGCGCGCCAGCGCGTTACGGGCTTCTCCTTTATTCAGTCCCGCCTGGACCCGCCGACGAAGTGCCGGATCGCGGAACCAGTCGAGCATAAACAGCGTTCGTTCAATACGGCCAATTTCCCTCAGTGCTTTGGCAAGTCCGTTTTGCTTGGGGTAGCTGGCCAGTTTTTTCAGCATCAGGGATGCCGTCACGGTTCCCTGCTTTATCGAAGTTGCCAGGCGCAGCACTTCACGCCAGTGAATTTCGATCTCTTTCAGATTCAGGCTGGTTGTTGATATCAGTGACTGAAGAACCGGGTATTGGTCTGCTTTCCCTTTGATAAACAGCTTCTTGTCGTGGAGATCCCTGATTCGTGGACAGAACGCAAAGCCCAGCAGATGCATCAGAGCAAAGACATGATCGGTGAAACCAGCTGTATCGGTGTAATGCTCCCTGATTTCCAGGTCGCTTTCGTGATACAGCAAGCCATCGAGAACATGGGTTGAATCCCTAACCCGACTTATTATGCAGGTGTAAAACGGGCTGTATTGATCCGAAATATGCTTTTTTCGGATCTGCGGTGGAGAAAACAAGGTTTGTTGCTGGAGATTCACTAAAAACAGCGGATTGTTGCGATGAGGGGATTATTGCTATTTTAGCAACAATCTTAATGGTTGTGGAGCTTTGAGCAAAAATCAGATAGAACATTCGTAAGTTTAGAGTATTAATGTATGGTAGACCTGCACAATATGCTAATACATAACACAAGTGAGGGAGCATGAACTTTGATGCCGTACAGGTTGATATAAACGATATTCTTTCAGTTAACAGACGTTACGTTATCCCCCGAAATCAGCGGGACTTCAGCTGGGAAAAACTTCAGCTTGATGAGTTCTGGGATGATATTAGGAGAAACATTCAGTACGAGAACGAGAGCTTCAGCCATGCTGAGTACTTCCTTGGGACAGTCGTTTTATCAGGCACAACCGACAGTTCAATGCTGGAAATAATTGATGGTCAGCAACGTCTTTCTGTTATAACTATTCTGATATCACTCATTTCCAGAAAGCTCAGAGCTCTTAACTATATAGAGAGCGCGGATGATATAGTTAATACCTATCTTGTATCAAAGGCATCAATTATCTCAGCGAAAGCACATCTTACAGAAAAAATATCTAAAAGCAACGGACGTGACTTTTTTAAACTTAAATGTCAGTCGAAAGAGGATTGTCATCCAAAGGTTAAATCTGATGAAGACGAAAAGATAAACTACGCCTACACTTACTTTCAAAAAAGATTAGAAAAACAGGAGGCATGTAAGTTACTTAATAAAAGCAAAAAAGGGGTAAGATATTCAGAGGAAGAGTATATTCAGTGTCTCGATGCAATCTTAAAAATGATAACATCTTATCTTAAGGTCGTTCGTATACTGGTTCCGTCAACTGATGACGCTTACGACGTATTCGAGGTTCTGAATGCAAGAGGTATCAGCCTGAGCTCGATTGACCTGATAAAAAATAAGATTTTGCAGTACTGTTCCCAGGAAACAGATATGTATCCTGAAGACACTGCAAAAAAACAATGGACAGCAATCGAAAACGGACTTATAGAACTGAAAACTAAAATAAATATGTCTGACTACATCAGGATATGGTGGATGTCCAATTTTGGATATATTGGTGAAGATCAGTTATATCGTTCATTTAAGAAAAAAATAGCTGACAAAAGCACGACTGTTACACCAGAATCATTTTTAAGTCAGATGGAAAAAGATTCATCGCTATTCATTAAAATATGCGATCCACAGGAGAATGACTGGCCAGGTCTGAATCAGAAAAAAATATACAGAATCCTGAGAAATCTTTTCACATTTAACGTGACCATCCAAAGGCCTCTGGTACTGGCATTACTCAGAGTTAGAGAAAATAAGGTAACGGCTAAATACCTTAGCGAATCCTCGCTGATTGAAACTCTGCAGTTCATCGAAGATTTTCAGTTCAAGTTCACCACAATCTGTAAAATGAAGCCTTCCGGTGTGGATGCAATGTTTGCGAAATATGCAGCTGAAGTCGCATCTGCAAAAAACAAGCAGGAAATGAAATCGACCCTTTCTGATATGGTTAAGGCTTTTACAGAAAAAATGCCTTCAGAATCGGTGTTCATTGAAAGAATGGTCAATCATCTCTGGTATTCCAGAAACGCATCTTCGAAAAAGAAAAGAAATAACACAGAACTTATCAGCTATGTTTATCAAAGACTCGAAGCCATTAATCGGGGGTCTGAAGAAATAATGTTAAAAGATACCAATCTCGAACACATAGGTCCTCAGCATTCTTTTGATCCCGAGTATGTTGGAATGATAGGAAACTTAATACCTCTCAGTGTTGATATTAATGATCGTTGCGGGAAATTGCCAGTTGACAAAAAAATCGCATTATATGGCGAATCAGATTTAGCCTGTGTCAGTGATTTCATAAGCTTTTACCGTGCACATCATAACTGGAATAAGGAGTTAGTCGTGGAACGTAGTCAGTCTCTGGCTCTTAAACTTTTTAATAATATGTCGAAATAAGCATCATAAAGTAACCGGTTCAACCCGGTTACTTTTAGTCTTACATGTTCTAAAAATGTACGGTTTGGTAAACACTATTTTCTACATATCCCAATTAGGGAGTTTTCGGATCTTAGGAGAGGGAGAGAAAGATTGTTGCCTTAAAAGTACAAAAAAAAAAGATTGTTGCGATTAGCAGATTATTGCTTGTGTTGCAAAAGAGGTTCCTGAATAAAATGTACAGAGCAATAAAGATGATGCGGAAGATTTTTCCACATTTTTAATATTCATCCTGAAAGAGGCCTGACTTTTGTTTGTGACATTAGCAATCCTTAAGCCCGTCACCGGTTGTGCCGTTTCGGATGGATAAAGAATCGATTAGTGAGCCAGATGCCCTGCCATCTTTCCGGTCAGGGCCTTCAGCGGCCTGAAGTCTCCCCGCCGTCATGACCTGACTCAGAAGAACACTTCGGCTTCACCCCCTTTGCAAGAAGTCTGTATTACTCAGTTCACTCACTATTTTTTTAGCTATGTATTCAGGTTCTGCCATCGAAAAAATATTCAGGTCACCTGTATCCAGATACTCATGGAAGCGCTGGAGGAATTTCTTTTCTTCTTTTTCTCTGACCAGAGAAAATCCCCTACAGTCATACATCAGGCTTAGCATGATGTATCACTAACGTATTTGCCCTTTGTACCACACATAAAATTCACCGGCAGGCATGGGCCGTCCATAATAATACCCCTGAATATAAGCAACATGATTTTTAATCAGCCAGTCAACCTGATGCGCGGCCGTCACGCCCTCCGCAATGGTGGTAAGGTTCAGACGCCTGCTGAGAGCGACAATGGTGTCCAGCAACGGCGTGTCCGCCCCGGCCGACGTCAGGCTGTCGATGAATATTTTGTCAATTTTCAGGTAATCCACCGGCAGGCTCTGAAGCAGGCTCAGCGAGCAGTAGCCCGTACCAAAATCATCCACGGCCACCTGACAGCCTTTCTGGCGTAGCTCATTAAGTTTCGCTGATGCCGACTCAGTGTCCTCAACCAGGCTGCGCTCGGTAATTTCCAGCACTAGGCGAAAAGCGGGATCGAGAGATACCCACAGTCTCAGAACGTCGGCAGTAAACGACCGGTCCGTCAGGTGAGGGGCTGCGATATTCACGCCCAGATGGAAGGGGGCAGTCACCTGCCATGCCCTGACATCGTCTTCTATCAGGCTGAAGAGATGCTGCGTCAGGCTGACAATCAGACCTTCCTCTTCAGCGGCCCGGATAAACGCTACCGGTGAAATGCTTCTACCGTCAGTACGCTGCCAGCGCATCAGGGCTTCGGCGCCGGAGCAGGCACCAGTTGCGGTGTCACAGACCGGCTGGTAATGCACGCTGAATTCGCCGTCTGCCATCCCTTTCCTGATTTCTTCTGCCAGAGACATCTTTCTGGAATCCCAGCGATGCCACATGTACAGCATGGCCAGGGTCAGTAACAGGGACAGGGGACCTAGGAAAAGCAGATTACGCAGGATGTAATGGCGAAGCGACAGCGTCGGTGTAAGAACCTGAAGCTGCGCCTGACTCGCGGCAGAGTGGAACTCAGCTGTGAACACTTTCACACGTGGGAAGATTTTCTCCTGCCCGGAAATGACGGGGCCATCACTGACCTGAGCTGCTGAACCGAATGATTCTCATCATCCAGGGAGTCCATCAGGTCCGTAACGTATCGGGCATCCACCACGCTGAATGCCGTCGTCCGGTTGCCGGCGCCATAGGCGTAGATAACAGCCACGTGCCCGGGCACGCTGCTGGTCCCCTCCGTGGCGATAACGTTTATCTTCCCTGTGGGTGCTGAAACGGCAACACCGAAAATCTCATCGGCACTTTGCTGCCTGGCGCCGGTAACAGAGGAGCAGATTACTTCACCATCCCGTATAAGCCCGGTGCTGCGGATGTAGGGCGTGAGGGCGCCGTTCTCCGTCATCTGCTGCAGGACGCTTTCACAGGGCTGAGTGGCGAGCCTTGCGGTTACCAGGCTTGCATGGCGGGCAATGGATGTAACGTGGTCGACCTGACTCATCAGTATGTCGGCCGTCACGGCCGTGTCCCTGCTCAGCTGGCGCCAGGCCATCCCTGACGACAGCAGTGTAGCCAGGATTGTGGGTACGATAATTCCGGCAGCAAGCGCCCTTTTTCGTAATTTCATTATTCGTCCTTTGGGAGCTTTACATGAATACACTATCACTGTTTAGTGACGTGATAATCACTAATCCCTTTACGTTTCAGGGTTATTTAAGCAGGTGCACGCAGCGGGATGTACTCTGTAATGAATATAAACGCAGATTTTAAAGAGATTAATTATTTCTTGAACCGGGTTGATATCGTTCTGACAGCATCACTCATTTTCGTTGTCACTGCTGAAATCTGGCTGCTATCGGGGAGCATGATGTGGCGGGCTGGCAGGCTGATAAGTCTTTATCTGCTGCAGTGAGAAAAATGCCGCCCTGAAACACGTAACAGCGCTGCTGTCGGGACAATGGGGTAATTAACCGCTAAGGGAGAACTGACCTGTGGCACTCAAAATGACCATTCTGGTCGAAAACCATCTGTCCCCTCACGCGGCTGCAGGTATGCAGTCCCGTGCAGGCCTCTCCATCCTCCTGGACGACGGAGAGAGCCGGATACTGTTTGACTCCGGCCCGGATGAAACCGTTGTTCACAACGCCAGGCTGATCAACGAGCCGCTGACAAATCTGGACGCGGTTGTATTATCACACGGGCATAACGATCACAGCGGCGGAATAACGTCTCTTGACCCCGGGACGAGGATTATCTGTCATCCCGGAGTATTACGGGAAAGGTATGCCGCTGTCAGGCTGCCGGGAAAGGTCATTCCTCTTAAGAAACTTTCGGTCGTGGAGCGTTTTCGCGGTCTTGACGTGGAGTACAGTAAAACCCCGCGCGTCGTGGCGGGACGTTTTGTCTGGAGTGGTGAAATCCCCGTGGAAAGCCCGGAGCCCTGGGGTTATACCGATTACAGGAACGCCACGCCTGATTATGTGTCTGACGAAGGCGCACTTATCTGGCGCTCGTCCCGCGGGCTGGTCATTATGACCGGGTGTGGCCACCGTGGGCTGGAGAACACCGTTCGCCACTGCGTGAACATTACGGGAGAAAACCGTGTCTACGCCCTTATCGGGGGTTTTCATCTGCGGGCAGCGTCACCGCTTAGGCTGATAAGGCTGAAAGCATTTTTGCGTGAGCTCGCACCTGAGCATGTTCTGGGCTGCCACTGCACCGGAAGATGGGGAAAACTGTGGCTCAGGAATACGCATCCTGTAGCGTGCGGAGATACCGTTATTTTTGAAGAGTAAGTCTGTGATACAGACTTATCCCGTCATTCAGGCAGCGTCTGTCGCCCTTGTGTCGTCTTTCTGTCAGGCCCGTGTCGTTTACGGTGCGGGCAGGAAATGCGAATATCTTAGCCGCTATCAACATACATGAGGTTATCGATGACCGTCGCAGAGAAAGTGAAAGCCCTTCGCCTGAAGAAGGCCTGGTCTCAGGAGCAGCTGGCAGAAGTCGCCTCGCTTTCTGTCAGAACAGTTCTACGCTCATTGACTGGTATCCATCAATGGCAGTTGAGCATGGGGTCAGCGCGTCGACAGCAGGCTATCACCTGTTTCTGTATCAGGCCATTGCCGTCATTGCTAATTTGACAACTGCCGCGTTTATTTCACGCCTTAAGGATCAACGCCTCCTTGGCCTCATTTGTTCACTGTTCATTACAATCGGAGTGGCAGGGATTCTTTTCAAACCGGCTTTTTCTGCTGTGTGGCTGCTGTTCGCAGGTGTAGGTGCGGGAATGTCTATGGTCACCTGCCTCACGCTCTTTGGGCTGCGGACTCGTGAACACAGCCAGGCAGGTCAGCTATCCGGCAAAGCGCAATGTATCGGCTATTTGATTGGTGCTCTCGGCCCCTACCTTGCGGGCATTATTCGCGGCCACTCACTGAACTGGGACTCAGTTCTGCTCTGCATACTTGTCGTTACGCTGGTACAGGCCTATTTTGCATGGCATGCCGGTAAAGACAGATTCATTTGAATATAATGGGTAAAGATAAGACCTCCGGGTAACCGGAGGTTTTTTCTTAATGTTAGTTCATGAAGCGCCAAGGAAGGAAGGCAGTCCTTAACTTAAAAATACTCAATTAAAACAATTAGATATTTCATAAATGCTACGTGAACCTGATTTTTACACAACATAAGTTAAATTTATATATAAAATATAATTATATCAATATGTTACGCATGATTCTCCTGCCCTATTCTTCCTCGCATTATTTTAAGGAAGCTTAAGGAACAGTGTCCGCTATTGGGTTTTCGGTGCAGTAAAACCGTGGTGCACATATAAGCGTTTAGCTTCAGCGTTCGGTGCATGAACCATAATGGCACGAACCCCAATATTTTCGGCTACTCTGTAACATCGTAATACTGCATTACGTAGCAAGGCCCCTTCCCAAGAAAAGCAAGGTCTACTGCCAGAAGAGCAAGGATAATCACAGGGATCGGATCAGGTATGTTTCGCCGAAGGCTGCCTGTGGCTTCTATATTGTTGACATTCCCGGTGGCCAGCGCATAAAGACCGGCTACTTTCTTCGTGTCAATTTTGCAAAAAATAAACGTTGTCGCTGCGCCAAGAGACTGATTTTTAAGCCCTCTCTGTTTGAGCCAATCATCAAGCACGAGCTCCCCACTGACGAACTCTGCAACCTGGTGAGAACTTATTAAGGGTTCCGGCGCCGTGGTCCGCTGAATCCGTTACTCCAGCTAAGCAGGTCTATTCATGGCTTATACCCGAAATCAGCACGTCCTGTCGCAGTGGATCCTGCGCAACTTGACTGCTTCAATTTTAAACTCTTCGGGATAACGTTTACCGCTCATGGGCACCTCTCTTTAAATCATCTTAAATGACTCCGAGGTGTCTGTTAAACCCGTGGCGATTCAGATTGTATTCTTCAATATGCATGTCATGTTTAGGAATCAGCATAACATGACTTAAAATGTAATACCCGGAACCCCCTGGTTACGCTTATAAATAAACTTTAAAAATGCCGGTAATCTCAATCCTGCTTTAGTCAGGATTCTGTGTCGATGAGTGTAAAGTGTTTTTGTGTCCTTTCCCGTCAGGCGTGAGATTTTATGCATGCATAAGTCTGAAATAAAATAAGGTAGTAGACTCCGCTCTGTATGCGTCAGTTCGATTTTTCTGACACACTCCGCCTCAGAAAATCCGGAAAATATTCTCTTAAGGGCCAGATGCAGCGCGGTTGGGTCAAGTATCTGGGGCAAAGCCCAGCATTTACGGTTTTTGTCAGGGAATAACCAACCTGTCTCGTTCAATAGCAGCCAGACTGTTCGTGCGTCCGGTCTTTTCACATCGAGTGCATCGAAGGCCGACCATTCGCCCCTAAAAATAATATGACTGTCTACAACAATAAGTACACGTTCAGCCTCCGTGATAATATCAGGCAGCTGGCTGTCACTAAAACGTGAATGCACACAGATTAATTCCGGCATGAGGGCCGAAACGCCCATATATAACCAGCTATTTTCCGTAAGAATGACCATTAATGATTTGCTGTTCAAGAGCTGTTCCATTTCTAAGCCGTGCCAGATCAACTGGTCACGAAACTTTTCATATTCAATTAAGACATTACCAATAAAATGTGGGCTTTCGCCCCCTAATGATTTTTATTTAAAGCTGTATTTCACACCCACCATTGCAGACGCATCGTTATAACCCTTACCCCCAATCTGGACGCCAGTGTTGCCCCAGATATTGAGTTTCGGATTAATATTCCCCTCAATCCCGGTTTTAATTTCACCCATGTTGCGCGCTCCGGCTTGGCGAATACTGACCCCATCCATTCGGGTGCCAAAATTACGGGTGTTATGGAGCCAGTTGACCTCAACAAACGGTTTAAACTCGCGATCTTTTCTGTCATCAATCGCGCTATGGCCTTTCAGGAAGGTTCGCACCCCCAACCGGGTTTGCACGTTCCCGTCACCTTCACCACTGATGAGCGTACCGTTCGCTTCACGATGACCGTCCGCTTTCACTCCCATCCAGACGGCCTGCGCCTGCGGCTGGATATACCACTCATTCAGTGTCCCTTTACTGCCGGTAAACTCACCCAGCTTATGGGTGTAGCCCAGCTCCAGTGAGCCAGTCAGGCCCTCAGACTTATATGACTCGCTCTGGATATCCTGGCCTTTGACGCTGTTGTTAAACCAGCTGTACAGTGCCCATGTGTCTACATAAAGGCCGTTGTGCTTCTCATCACTGGCATACCAGGTTAAGTGAAGCCCTGCAGAGTAGCCATCCACCGACCCTTTTGAACGATAGTGGGTACGTGAGGATTGAGTCGTGCTGCGATCGTTTCCGTAACCCGCCATAAGCCCCAGGTGCAGGCGATCGCCTCTGGTACTGCTCCACTGCGCGATATCTCCACCCAGCTGTACGACATAGCGGTTGCTTTGGGTTTTCATCTGCCCGCTGCCATCGCGCCAGTTGTTATGACCACCGACATGGCGCATCCACATGCTTGTCACCTTCTGGTCCCCGGTTGACGCATCAATAAACTGCGTTTCACCCAGACGATCGCGCAGTCGGGTAATAAATAGCGTATTTGCGACTGCAAGGTTGGCAGTATAACTCCCTGCTTCGGGACGCAAATCTGGCGTATGAGTACCTTCAGGACCACTATCTTCAGGGCCAGTATCTTCAGGACCCGTATCTTCAGGACCCGTATCTTCAGGACCCGTATCTTCAGGACCCGTATCTTCAGGGCCAGTATCTTCAGGGCCAGTATCTTCAGGACCCGTATCAGGTTTACTGCTGTTCAGATACCAGTTGTTGCTGTTTTCCCCGATGCCGCGATTCAGACTGTAATCATAGGCCCCCGCAACAATACGCCCCTTCTGAATAAACTCACCAGCTGACGCGCCCTCCACGCGGATCACTTCAATGCCATTGAGGGTATCAGCCCCCTTTCCGCCAGCGTTGGCCACACTGACGAAGGTGTTGCCGGAGGTATCACCTTCAACGATCAGTTTATCGGTAACCGAATGATCGTTATCAAGCACCGTGTTGAGGAAAAGCAGCCCGTCATGACCGACATAGTTTCCTTTCACCCGCAGCTGATTTCCAGCCTGCTGCCCGGCAAAGCCGGTGGCAACAGTACCACTGTTAATAAGGTTACCGCCGACGTTAAAAGTCAGAGAACTTGTCTCCTTACCGGTTCCCACCAGCATCATTCCGGTGTTGTCAATGTTACCCGCCACGCCACCAAAGCCAGACAGCATGCCCTGCTGCGCAATATTGAACTGGCTGCTGCCATGCATCGTGGGTTGGCTTTCGCTGCCGAGGCTCAGGCCACCCTCCAGAATATCGGTGGCCCCGCTCCAGTCGGCATCACTCCCGACGGTAATGGTCCCGCTCCCCCGTTTTGTTACGCTTCCCTGACCGGTCACGCTGTTATTTAAGGTCCAGTCGGAGGTACTGTTCAGCACCAGCGCTCCGTCGTTTTTTACTCCGGCGCTGCCAAGGTTTTCCGCTACTGAAACGGCCAGCGTCGACCCGCTATCTATATCAAAAACGCCGGAGAACTCGCGGTTATCTCCGGCCAGCAGGATATCGCTCCCGGTCAGTTCCACACTGCCTTTATTACTGAGGGCATTATAAAGCACGCCAGCCGCATCGTTCAGGGCCAGCGTTCCGGCAGTGACGATGTTGCCGATACCTAATCCCAGGCCAGAGTCGAGCACGGCAGAAGCGCCTTCGGCGATAGTGGTTTTCGCGGTCAGGGTACTATTGTCGCCCCTCACCTTCAGGGAGCCACCGGTCAGATTGAGCTCACCCCCGCCGGTTAACGCGCCGTTCGCTTCCCCTCCTTCAGCAACCGTCAGGCTGCCGCCCTGAAAATCCAGCAGTGAATCCGCCGCGGCGCTCAGCTGGCCAATGATCTGGCTATTGCCATTCATCTCAAAGCCAGCCTGTCCGGCGATGCGCAATTCGCTGGTTTGCCCCAGCACATTGTGATTTATCATCTGCAGGATCCCGCTCTGGATATCCGTGACGCCCGTATAATCGTTGTCCAGATTAGAAAGAGAGAGTCTGTTGCCGGAGCCTGTATCTATTTTAAGATCGCCCTCGCCGGTCAGCCGTGCGCTGAGATCTGCCGCGCTGCCGGTGCGCCCTTCGCTGTCCAGTACCAGAGCCTCTTCCTCTTTACCCATCAGCTTCACCTGCGTCAGGCCGTAATTGACGTAGAGTCCGTCATTGTTTTTGCCGCCGGTCAGGCGGTAATCCCAGGTTCCCTCTGCCACGACGCTACCGTTCTGGCTGATGTCCGACGTTGAGCCACCGTCGCTAATAACGTTGCCGTTCCGATCGACAAGCTGGAGATTTCCGGCGCTGCCAGTGACCTTGCCATCGCCCGAGATCAGTTGCACGACAATATTGCCGTCATCCTGCGAAAGCAGAGAAATGGAAGCATCCGGTGAAGGCCTGTCATTATTGATGCTCTCAGCGGGAGCGATCTGCACGCTGCCGCTGCCGGAAATATCCAGATCCCCTGACAGATGAAGCGTGTTGTCCGTGGTGACAAGACCCGGCGTGACGGTGCCCATAACCAGCGTACCGCCATCAAAAACGAGCCCTTCGATGGTATTTTTCCCGCTCCCTGCGGTGGCCTCGCTACCGCTACCCAATCTCAAAACCGTATTTTTCAGGGCGTCCACGTTTGTTGGCGTCAGGCTAAACAGGGTGTCTTTCAGAGCCAGAACGCCACGGAAGCTGTCCGTTAAAGAAGCAGAGGCGAATGAAAACTGATTTCCGGTGGTATTAACCGACAGCGTTCCGTTCCCCTGCAAATGATTAATAAACTGCCAATCCTGAGTGGAAGTAATGGCCAGTTCCCCCCCTGACATCGAAATATCGTTATTACTAATATTTTGCTGGGCGGAAATTAACAGCGTTGCAGGTTCGGAAATATTAATATCACCCTGCCAGGAAGCATTATTGCCGCTAAGCTCTGATATACCGCTCTGCGCATTTAGCGTTCCGGAGCCACTAATATCAGAGCTTAGGTTGAAATCGTTACTGGTGTGATTAAGGGTAATAACACCATTACCATTGCCAAACCTGATTTCGGACGCGTCGATAATACCGGCGGCAATAGCGCTCTCGCCGTCACGGGCACCGACGGCAAGTTCTCCTGAAGCGTTAGCATTGCTGGCAATGCGAATTGATGAAGCCGACAGCATACCTGAATCAGATACTACTGCCGTGCCTTTGCTATTCAGGCCGATTGTCATATTTGTCGTGGCTGAGATGAGTGAATCTTTTCCGGTCACGCTAAGCAGGTTATCAGAGACGTTGCCCGACTGATTACCAATAGTGATATTTTCGCCTGTATGAATGAGGCCGCCGTTTGAGGCAGTCATTGAGCCATGACCAATAAGACCCACAATGATTCGGCCTGCTGACCAGATTTCGCTGTTCTGGCCATCGACCACTACGGTGCCAGAGGATTCGGTGGATGACCCCGTATCTCCACCAATCCACAACCCGGAAAAACTTCCCGTGCCATAACTCAAAAACTTGCCGCCATTAAGCACATTCATATACCCTTCGCCAAATCCTGCTCCGACTAACGTCGCTCTGTTCGGATATGTCGTAACGGTACTGCCTGCGCCTGAAATATTCAGCGTTCCTGTGCCAGTGCGTGAAGGCCCGGTAGTTGCGCCAGAATTTGAACCACCAATAGAAAACGGCGTCGAATAAGGAGACGTGACATCCAGTGACAGATTACCTCCGTTAATAACATTCACTATACCGGTAGCGCCGCCCCGTCCAATGTTTAAATAGTCCGTTTTTAACTGTCCGTTATCGCTAATGGTCAGCGTGCCATCGGAACCATTACCCACAATAGTATTAGTATCAGTCCATTCATAATCGACAAATCTCTCTTCACCATTATTGATAGTCGTCGCGAATGTAGGGCCTCCATATAACACAGAAGTAATCGCCACTGCGAGACTGCTCATTTTGATATAGGTATGCATAAAATAGTCATCCTTATTTAATAATCCATTTTGTTTATTACTGCGAGAGTTAAAAATTAAAAAAAGAACAACAAATGGATTGATAAAAAATAAAAGTGAATGAGCTAGCGCCACAATTTATTATTTAATCGTTAACAGAATCTTTGTCACCCAAATGTATCTTCTGTGCGAGCAGGGCAACAATCTCTTTGTCCAGGCGGTGATTTTCAGCTTCACTCTGAATAATCGCTAATGCATCCGCCACCGGCATTCCCCGCCGGTACGGCCGGTTCTCCGTCAGCGCGGTAAAGATATCCGCTACCGCCACGATGCGCGAAGGAGCATCTAAAGAAGCGACCCGAAGGCGGAACGGATAACCACTGCCATCCAGCCTTTCATGATGATTGGCAGCCCAGCGGGCAATATCACACGGCGCGTCAGCCGCTGTCAGCAGCTCCAGGGTTTTATAGCTATGCTGCTTCATCAGGGCATATTCAGATGGGTCCAGTGGACCTTTTTTTTCAATAATTTTCGGCGGGACAAGCAGCTTACCCACGTCATGCAGATAGCCCGCTATCGCTATTTTTTGCTGCATCTCCGCCTCCAGGCCGTACAGGGCGGCAAGTACTTGCGCCATGCGCGATACGCCTGCGCTGTGTCGCGCAGTCGCGCCGCTGTACATATCCATAATGCAGGAGATGAGCGGGCATACTTCCAGCAGGTCATGGTGATCGAGCATTTCATCGTGTAGCGGGCTGAGCGCGTTAAGCACTTTATCCGGCGACGCGCTGCTTAAGCGGAACCAGAATCCGTCCTCTTTGGCTGACTCCTTGAGCGCATCGACCAGACGCCCGGGCCAATGGCCGCCGTGTGTTAAAAACGGCGTGAGATTACGCGATCCCCCGGTACGCGTCAGAAAGCGCTCAAATGCTCCCGCCATCCGCAAAAGCGGCATATCGCATACCACAACCGCAGGGGCTAGAAAACGGATGGCTGAAATCGCAGAAGTCAGCGGCTGAACATCAGCATCCTTAGCGCTGCCCTTTTTCAGAGCGTGAATATCATCCAGCATGGCGGCCAGAAAAAGATGACGGTGCCTTATCGTGCCGCAGCCGGTATAGGTTGCCAGATACGCTGTGATTATCGCTGTGCGTTGCATATGACGAACCTGTCCGGGCGAGACGGTACGGATAATGTTATGCAACAAAACAAGCATGTTATGAGCAGATATTTTCATAATTTTTCTTTAGAGATTAACCTTCTTAACACAGCGACCACCAGTCCAGTCAGGACTAATGCTTTCGAGGCCATATTCCCGTTCGGTAAAGAAGCAAAGGCGTATGAAAACTAATTCCGGTGGCAATCGACGTGATAGATGGTTAATAACTTCAAGGTTCAGCAATATTTATTTCCTTCTGCCAAATACCGCCATCCTGTTTGCTGACTTGAGCTAAGTATGGCGCACGATCAGTTGATCGTCAATAACGATCAATTGTAAAGTATTGATCGTCATTGACTATGTTAGAGGTTATCCAGTTCATGTTTACACATATTGATTACAACTTATTAATATATGAATGTTTTTATCTTAAAAAACAGCATGTTGGAATTAATGTAATGATAACAATAATTCAATCCGCTATACTCAGTAAAACAAAAAATCACAATAATTTAATATTATTTATAATGCAAAATTACATTTAATGAGCATTATCGTTGTGAAAAACCTTTGTGGGGTCCGTTTGGAAAACGTAAATTATCCAACACTAAGACTGCGTTTTGAACAATTCGATATCGACTGTGCGTAATGCCATATATTTCCCATACCCCAGCTTAAGATTATTACGCCAGACGTAATCGTCACTCAGATTGATATGTTCCCAGCCCAGGGGAGAAAGATGAGATACCAGTTTCTCATTAATCGGGATGCCTTTTCGTTTCAGTGTCTCAATGGCTCTTTCTATATATACCAAGTCTCACTACGTGACCGCCGCCGTCAGCAACGTTAGCCCGCTGGCGCGGCCCTAGACCACGAACCCTGACTTCACTCAGACGATGCCTAAAGACCGCTCTCGCAAGAGCATTATGGGCCTCCCTCTTATTCAGCCCCACCTGTACCCTCTGGAGCAGATCCGGATCACGACACCAGTCCAGCATAAATAGTGTTCGCTCGATGCGATCAATCTCTCTCAGCGCTTTGGCAAGCCCATTTTGTTTTGGGTAACTGGTTAACTTTTTAATTAGCAGTGATGCGCTGACTGTCCCCAGTTTAATTGAGGTAGCCATACTTAATACCTCATCCCAGTGCGCCTCAATGTATTTTAAATGCAGGCTGGTATTAATAGGGGTCTGACGCTCAGTGGAACGAAAACTCACGTTAAGCAATGTTTTCTTCCTCCGATGCCTCTTTTAATGGCCGCAGATGCCCTTTCGTCACCAGTTCTGCCAGCGTGAAGGAATAATGACCGAGCATATTGATGTGTCCGTAGCAAAGTGGTGAGAGGCGTGCGATATCTTCATCATTCACGATTTCCCCCTGTGCCCGGAGATGGTCTAGGGCAGCCTGCATATAAATAGTGTTCCATAATACGACGGCGTTAGTCACCAGCCCCAGTGCGCCCAGTTGATCTTCCTGACCATCGGTATATCGCTTTCTTATCTCACCTTTCTGACCGTGACAGATAGCTCTGGCAACGGCATGGCGACTTTCTCCCCGGTTAAGTTGGGTCAGGATGCGCCTGCGGTAATCTTCATCATCAATATAATTAAGCAGATACAGCGTTTTGTTAATGCGTCCCACTTCAATGATTGCCTGAGTCAGCCCGGAGGGGCGTTCACTTTTCAGTAATGAACGGATCAGCACCGAAGCCTGTATCTTGCCCAGCTTCAGGGAGCCTGAGGCCCGGATCATTTCGTCCCACTGAAGGACAATTTTTGGGATCTGACTGTCCTCTGGCAATATCATTCAGCACGCCATAATCGGCGTCATTGTCCATGCGCCGGAACACCGAAGCACCGGCATCAGCCAGGCGCGGGGAAAACTGATATCCCAGCAGCCAGAAAAGGCCAAAAACAAGATCGCTGGCTCCGGCGGTATCGGTCATGATCTCGGTGGGATTCAGTCCTGTTTCCTGCTCCAGAAGGCCTTCCAGCACAAAGATTGAGTCCCTAAGCGTCCCCGGTATAACGATGCCATGAAAGCCGGAATATTGATCGGAAATAAAGTTGTACCACGTGATCCCCCTGTTATGGCCAAAGTATTTCCGGTTCGGCCCGGCATTGATTGTTCTGACCGGCGTAACAAAGCGCATTCCGTCTGCAGAGGCCACTTCGCCACCACCGCAGACCTGTGCCAGTAGTAGCGTTGCCTGAAAATCAACCAGCCTGGCGTTCGCACTGGTGATAGTTTCAGCCCGCAGGTAGTTTGCTTTTGTCCAGTTCAGTCGGTGCCGTGTCAGGGCTGGAACATTTGATCGTATCAGGGGTTCCAGGCCGATATTGCAGGCCTCGGCCATCAGTACGGCGCTGATGCTGACGGAGAGATCGTCAACTCTGGCGCTGGCTTCGCTGGCGTGGAAAAACTCATCAGCAAATCCGGTATGGGCATTGATTTCAAGCAACAGCTCCGTCAAATCCACCGTCGGGAGCAGCTCACTGACCTGTTTGCTCAGTCGTTTCAGACTGTCAGGTTCATCAAGACTGGCGAGGGGAGAAATTGTCAGCCTGGGCTTTGGGCCTGAAATATCCAACTGAACCGCCTCATTTTCGCCAAGGCGAGCGGCAACCTGCCTGTACCTGGTGTCCAACTGAAGACCCAGCGATTTTATTGCGTCCTGTGGATTCGTCGGGTGCCCCAGAGAACGATAAACTTTAATCCGGTTTGCCTGCCAGTCTGCGCCCTGTAGTAATTTTTCGCGAGGATCTCCCCACCGGTTACTGCCAGTAACGTAGACATCCCGCCGTCTCAGGCTATCCTGCAGTTTACTGAGAAAGCACAGCGTGTATCCCCTTCGGGTTATATGTTTTTCCTTATTAACTACCAGTCGTTTCCATGGACGACTAATGATTTCTGTTGGTGCGTCGTCAAAATACTGCCGTCGTGAGCTGAACTCGCGGCTGAGGTAATCACAGGCATTCAGAGTGGTACTCCCTGCGGGAGCTGCTGAAAATTTGACGGTATTCAGTAGATGGGGCAGGAAACGACGAACCCGCCCGTACTGCTCCACCATTTCATCATGGAAGTTATCGTCTGAAGGCCGGGCAATTTCACGGACAAGCGCGATGATGTCGGCCAGTTTTTGCCTGGGGATGTGGCTGAACACCTCAGCCCGGATTGATTCGTCTGGCGTTTCTTCTTTCAGCAGGTACGAACACGCGCTGGCGAGTGCCAGTGCTGATTTATCCAGATCCTTCAGAGATCGGAGCCGTTTTTTCTGCCCAATCTTTCTGGCGTCACGTATGATGACAGCCAGCATGGCGTCCAGAACGTCCAGTGCATCATCCAACGCCAGCGTCTCCCATGCAAGGACAAAGGCAACCAGTACCGCTGTCCTTTTCTGCGGTGCCATCCTGGCAATATTGAACACTGAAGTCATCCCTGCATAACGAGCGAGATTTTTAAGACGTACAGCCGGGATCGCACTAAGATTATCAGTATGAAGGCCAAAATCGCTCAGAGTTTTCCAGCGTTCAATTGCCTCATTAAACGCAGGGCCGCTGATGGTGACCGGGCCTTTCTTCAGTGATTCCAGCAAAGACAGTCGGCCGGAATCAGCGGGTCCCAGCAGCGTTTCCAGTTGTGAACGCTGCACGGCAGACGGAATCATTGCCAGCCTGTTCCACAGGCGCAGCGTTGCCTTTTCCCTTATCTCTGAAATCAGTCGGGTCAGCGTGGTCGCGCCGGGTAGAATAATCCTGTGCTGCATCAGCCACCCTGTCGCCAGGTCGAAAAGCAGGCCCGGACGCTCGTTGCTTATCCAGCTTCGGGTATATAAAAGACGGGTAAGACGAAAAGTCCAGGGCCAGGTAAATTCGCGATAATCATAATGCTGACGTATCAGCGCGGCATGCTCACGACGGGTATTTTCTCTCTGGCCGTATTCTGCCAGCACGGTAATATCATGGATGGCGAGCTGTCTGGCGATAAAATGCCGGACGCCGGAAGGAATATGATTCATATCGGTGAGAAAGGTGCCCAGAAAACGCACGCTCCCTACTTGTAGGGCAATTCCCAGACGATTGTGATCGCCTCTGCTTTTTCCGATAAATTCCTTGTCTGCCTCATCAAGATGAAAATAGCGAGCCAGTTGAAGCTCATCCGGCTCACCGGTGAACCGGCCATAGCTTTCAGTCTGTTCAGTGGTCAGAAAATCGACGGGCATACCAGCCTCCCTGCCTGAAGGTTTTAAAGTTAACAACTTTGCAACCGTCCGAAATGTTATAAATTATCGGACATCCAAAATCGGCTTCATTAATGTGTCCGTTAAATCGATTTTTTGTTATAACAGACACCATCTGTCCGATATTTGATTTAGGATACATTTTTATGCGACTTTTTGGTTACGCACGGGTATCAACCAGTCAGCAGTCCCTTGATATTCAGATCAGGGCGCTCAAAGATGCAGGGGTAAAAGCTAACCGCATCTTTACCGACAAGGCATCCGGCAGTTCAACAGATCGGGAAGGGCTGGATTTGTTGCGGATGAAGGTAGAGGAAGGAGATGTCATTCTGGTGAAGAAACTCGACCGCCTTGGCCGCGACACTGCCGATATGATCCAACTGATAAAAGAATTTGACGCCCAGGGTGTTGCTATCCGATTCATGGATGATGGGATCAGCACCGATGGCGAAATGGGAAAAATGGTGGTCACTATTCTGTCTGCGGTGTCGCAGGCCGAACGACAGAGGATACTTGAGCGCACGAATGAAGGCAGGCAGGAAGCAAAACTGAAGGGCATCAGGTTCGGTCGCAAACGAGTTGTAGACAGGAGGAAAGTCTTGGAACTCTACAGTGAAGGTATGGGAGCGACAGAAATTTCACGCCAAGTAAGTGTTGCACGATCTACGGTATATAAAATTCTTTCTGAAGAGAGATGAAGGATCTGGATATAGAAGGCAATATTTTTAACTAAAAATGGATTAAATGTGAATTCAGTGTAACCTTTTGTTAAAAAATAAAACAATTTAATATAATATGTGGTTGATATAATTGATTAATTTTAATTTAAAGGTTTGTTAAGAGAAAATTTGACATTGTCAAAAACAGAAAATTACGGCAAGAAAATACTGTTGGCCAACACACTATTCAGATGTCATAAGCATTAATTTTCCTTAAAAAGGAGTTCTTATGGAATTAAAAGCTAGTGAATTCGGTGTAGTTCTGTCAGTTGATGCTCTTAAACTGTCCCGACAGTCTCCATTAGGAATTGGTATCGGCGGCGGTGGCGGTGGCGGCGGAAGTAGTGGTGGCCAGGGCGGTGGTTGTGGCGGTTGCAGCAACGGTTGTAGTGGTGGAAACGGTGGCAGCGGTGGAAGTGGTTCGCATATCTGACGCGCTGGATTAACCGGTCAGGGGGCATGGTGCTCCCTGATATTCAAAAGGAATTAATATGTTGAATATTCTGCCATTTGAGATAATTTCCAGAAATACAAAAACCTTGCTCATCACCTACATTTCTTCGGTGGACATTTCCCATGAGGGAATGAAAAAAATCCTAGAGAGCCTGCATACCCAACGGGGTATTATTCCTGAATCCTACCTTGACGAACTACTGGATTATGAGGCTATTGACAAAGACAAAGGCAAAGAGTTTCTTGTAACAGCTGGCGTGATAAACAAAACTAAAGCATCGTCTCTCTGGGAACATTCGGTCATAATAAGCGATGTTCCGCACCTTTTCAGGGACGTAGATGTAGTGAATCGCGTTTTAAATCCTGCCGACTCGCATTTATCCCGTTTTTCTGCTCAGATTAACTGCAAATAAAAAAAGCAATCTGCTCAAATTACGTGCAACTGTACTCGCGTTTATCTTCTCCGGATTGCATTCCATTGCGCCGGAATCACATTAACTGCAAATCAAATTTATCATACCGGCATACCCACCTCCAGTATCCCCTGCAACTCCCGGTAACGGATATCAGGTCTTTGCAGAATGTCAGTAAATTTTCGGGTCAAAAATCACGGTTACCGCCCCGCGATAGGTATCCGGACGTGTTGTCAGCATGGTATCAACGTCTTTCTGACCAACAAGAAAATCAATACTGCCGGCCCTGTTCTGACCAAACGTCTTTGTCACAAAAACGTTCTTCGTCAAATCACGTCCCGCCTGCAGCCTGCGTTTTGACACGGTTGAGCCGGTGACGCTATCGACGATGTTGTCGGGTAATGTCAGGAGCATCTGAACGGGAACCGTCTGTGAGGGCATTTTATCGCTTCTGAGGGCGCAGTCCGGGCCGCTCTGCTGTTCGCATTCCAGATAAACCGTAAATGCGCCTGAACTGGACAGACTGAAGTTACTCCTGCCTGTCAGCTGTGGGGTGATACGCGTGACCATCCAGCGCTCCCAGTTGGCCTGCCCCTCATCTTCCGTGCAGACCCGCCCTGGAGCACAGGGCTGCAGCGACACGGCCTGGTTCTCTGCCGTGGTGGTTAACTTCAGTTCGTGGTTTACCGACAGGGTAAAATTGATGGCCAGTTCCGTGTCTGATACCTGGAAGTTATCCCCGAAATCGATATCGCCTCCCGGACCGACGTACAGCGTTAATGTTCCGGTGTAAACCCCGGCCTCCATTTCTAACGGGTTAGGTGTTTTAAGTTCATAACCAATACTGGTGCGATTGATTAAATACGGCTCGCCAGTGAGATCTTTTTTTGCGGTTTTGTAGCAGGCTGCATTGCTGACAGGCCATTTCCACATGAATGTATATGCTTTAGATGTAAGCCATCCCACTCCTGAATAGCTGCAGGGGGAAGGTGCATAAACGAACGAAGAACCGTTCCACGCTTGCTGATGTTCCGCAGTACTCCAGTTGGTTAGTGTGTTGTATCTGGCAGAGAAGGCACTGGCTCTAAAGCTCACTGTCTCGCGGGTTCCCGTATTCTGATTCATTACTTCAACATCTCGCCACGCCCCTGGCATTTTGAAATACATACCCATTCTGGGTTCTGAATTAGCTGTAAATCCCGATGTTGCCAGAGAAGCTGTGATCCCCCCCATGTCAATGCTGAATGTGTTGTTAGCTGTGCACCCGCCGGGTGCGTCGGCACAATACCCACTCTGTGGCGTGGTGTTCGTGAAGGTATTGTTTTCCGGCCTGTCCATCGACGGGGTAAACGACGCCGTGATGTCTATGGTCGCCGCCATACCTGCTGTACTTACCGCAAGCAGCGACATGCCCGCCAACATTCGCAATATCAAGTTATTCATTTATGTTCTCCTGAACCGTCTGCCCGGCATGTCACTGTGCTGACAAACTGCACGTTCCTGTCTTTGTCCATCTCCGCCGGCAGCGCGCACTGCATTGCCGGCTGTCCATTTTCTGCCCTGACCGTAAGTTTCCGGTTTGCAATACCGGTATCCAGGGTCAGCACCCCCTCGGCGTTTATCACCCCGCCGGAGACGTCGCTGCTCACGTAGCGGTTCTTCAGTACGTTTCCGTTTTCGTCCTGCAGCATGCCCACCACCGTGAGGGTTTTCACCGCCTTCACGCTGATGTATTTCACGCTGCCGCGTTGCATCTGCACGCTGCTGGCGGGCGGGAACACCTGCACACTCTCTCCTCCGCGGGCAGTGAACTGTACGGTCTCTTTTTTCCACAGCCCGGCCGGAACGATATTGCGTCCTGCTTTCAGCTGTGTTTCGGCCATTTGGCCGGAAGCCAGTACATTCGCGGTTTCATCATCTGAATCCACATCCACAATCAGCGCGGATTCCATGCTGCGGCTGTTGTTGCCGTTTACGGAGGCCACCCTGCCGCCGCCCATCACCAGCACCTGACTCAGGTTACCCCCTGCAGTGTTCGTGCTCCCGCGGGTGTTATGCTGCACATAACCATCCCCGCTGACGTACGGGGTATCAACTGAAGCATTAGCGCTGATAACTGTATTCTGCGGGCTGTAGGACACCCCCCCACCCAGAGAACGGATGCTGCTGTCATCTCCCGGCTGCCACTGATAGTTCAGACTGGAATACCCCTGATTCTGGTTCATGCCTGTTTCTGCCGACAGGGTGTGCCGTGCCGCCGGGGCCAGCGAGATGCTTATGCCAAATGCGACCCCGTGGTCGCGACGGCGGTCATTAAAGCCGGGGCGGTCATATGCGCTCACCCGGAAGTTCATGTCGCGTCCCGACAGGGTGGCGAGCGTGGTTACCGACATATCGGCACCAAACCCACTGCGCCAGGCCGTATCCATATACTGCCCGTTGACGATAAGCGACGTTGACCGGGGCAGTCGCAGCGCCAGGGAACTGCCCCAGGTATCACCCTGCTGACGGGATGCGGTTCTGTGTCCGTAGACGTCCGTCGTGGTTGAGCGCCAGAACAGACTGGCTGAGCCACCACCGGGAATATTTCGGTAGTAACGGATGTCGGTATTCTGATTTAACTGATATGCCGTGTTACCCAGCGTGTACTGCGCAAACAGGGAGTCATCCGGTGAAAGCGTGATATTTGCCCGCGTCCGGACCTGGTGCTCTTTTTCCGTTGCCGCCCCGTTGAGCCCCAGAACAGCCCGCGGATGCGCCAGGACATCAATTCCTCCACCAACGGAGAAGGGATTATCCTCACGCACCTGTCCTTCACCGGTGGCCAGCGTCCTGTGCTGACCAGTCCACAGATTCATGCGCCAGCGCCGGTTCGGGTCAGACCACCCCTGTGGTTTGTAAATCTGCGCCTGCTGCGTGTCGACGGTATGACCATTTTCAATAATCCTGATGGTGATGTCATAAATGCCGCCCGGCAACGGTCGCGTATCCAGCGCCTGCACGCCTGCCTGTAACTGCTGGGTATGAACCAGGCGACCGTCACGCCAGACTTCTGCGATGGACTGATTGCGTCCGGTCACATAAACCGGCCAGGCGCTGACGCTGTCTGTGCTGACCAGAAGCGCATCAGAGGTCCCCCACATCGCCCCCGCCACGGTGTCGTAACCGAAACCGGCTGTCTGCACATTACCGGTATCACTGTCAGGGGTAAAAAAACCCAGCCGGACAAAACTGCCCTGAAGCTCTTTCTGGGTGTAAAGCTCGTACAGGCTGGCGCTGCTGTAATGATAGTCCCCATCCGTTCCTGACGACTGGAAAGACGCTCTCTGGCTCCAGCCTGCCAGTGACGACGTCAGGGATGAATTTATACCCCAGCTGCGCGTGGAAGCCGTGTTTGTCATGGATGCATCGTTGTACATAATGACACCACCCGGCGTGTCTGCCGGCATGGCAATATAAGAGCTCCTGGTCCGGGCGGTCTCATAGCTTGCGGTGTAAAGCTTCAGCACGGAGTTGTCGAGCCGGTACTGAACCGCCATCAGCCCGGAAGGGCAGTCTTTCGCACATTGTCCGGCCGATACGCCCTTCTCCAGCACACCACTCCAGAGGGCCCGGGTTTCCGGGTCTGTATCCTCTGCATCATCAAGGGTGCGTATCAGACGGATGTCTCCGTTCTCTTTCAGGGCAACGGCAGCGTCAAACAGCCGCGTGTCATTCAGGTAAACCTGAACAATCAGCTCAGAGTCATAAAAATACCGGCGGAAGTCTTCCGGCAGCCCCCGCATATTGGCCGCCAGCGTCATATCCGCCGCCGGCGCAGTCAGGGGGAACAGGGCAAGGATAAGTAAGCGTTTCTTCATAAAAAAGCCGCAGCAGTTGCCTGCTGCGGCCTCCATCTCACATGAAAGAACAGGCGTTGTTATGCTTCTGGCGTCGCCACTACCGGCTCGAAAATCATCGACACGCTGCCGGTAAATGACCCGTTCACGTCCAGCGCCTTATCATCCGCCTGTGCGATTCTCAGCGCGGTACGCCCGCCGGCTTTTGCCGCCGCGGCTTCCACCACGGTGGTCGCCGTTTTGCTGATGGCAACGTTGTTGAAGCTGACCGACAGAGGAATAACGTCAGTTCCGTTTGACAGCTGGGGTTTGCCATCGCTGTTCAGGTTGCCCGTCAGGGTTGCCTGAATACCGCCTGCGGTATTTTTGTACTGGAAATCTTTTGTAAACACTCTGAGTTTGCTGGTCGCGATGTCGTAGCCCATATCCTGGGTCTGGTCAATCCAGCCCGCGTCTACCGGGATAACCTGAAAAGAGTCTGAAGGGACGGTGGCGGTCAGGTTGATGGTATAGCTCTGGCTGTCTGCAGCGTGCGCGGCAACGCCGCCGAAAGCCGCACAGGAAAACAGGGCGGCAGCCAGAGATTTATTCAGAGCAGAAAAATTACGTTTCATTTTACTATATTCCCTAAGGTTTGAAGTTAATCCATAACGGTCAGGCGAATTTGCGTAACCGGTACTGATATTCCGGGTGTTAATAACTCAACGCCCGCTTGCTATTCCCCTCAATAAGAGTGAAATTCGTTTTATATCCGGCTTTTTTGCCCACGGTATGCGTTCTCCCGGGGAGAATAAATTCTCGGGTGACGGCACCGCAGTCGGTATTCGCTGTTCTGCACTGGCGGATATTATCCAGCGACACCGTGGCATTACCGTTATTTTTTACGGTGATACCTGCCGCGCCGGCACTGTCGATGGCCGTGTTAAACTGCGGTTTTTCGGGCTGGACAATCACTATCGTACCGTAGCCCGTGAGCACATTAAGTCCGGCATGCAGGGTGTCTTTGCGATACGCGCTCATCGCCTTTTTATCGAGCCCAAAGCTGTCATCAGCCTCAGGCATGACCGGGGTGAACCTGACGCGGAAATACCGTTCGCTTTCCCGTTCTCCCGGCCACAGAATACGTACAGACTGAAAACCTGCCGGCGGAATAATAAGCCGCTGGGGCGTAACAATAAGACGGTTACGCTCCGGAGTTGTCCCGGACAATTCTTTCTGCACGACTTCCGTTTCCCCGTTCTTACGCCCGGGTTTTATTTCAAGCAGCTCCACGCGCACAAAGGCCGTCGAGTCCCCGGTGTTATAAATCCGCTTGGTCATACTCTGCATATCCGGCGTCAGAACGTCGTACATACTGCCAATGCCAATTACCGGTGTGGCGTATGCGGGGGACTGTACGGACAGAACTGAAATAAAAGCACCGGTAAGAATAAACAATATTTTAAAGTAACTCATCGCATCACCAATAACAGAGCCCCCTACCGGGGCTTGAATAATACGGGTGCAGAACCAGTCCACACTATAAAGCTGCAGGTTACTGACAAGTCTCATCACCTGGTTTAAACAACAATCTCCTCTGCCATAGCTATGCTTTTATATATCCTGAAATGAAGACAGGCGCTTTGCTGTAAAGCGAGGAATCGTTAAAGAACCTCTGAGTCTGTGAACCTAATTGCCTTCGTGATTTTAAGATAGATAATTAACTTGGTGATATTATCCACAAACGAAACTGATCGTCAATGGCGATCAATCCTGTGGTTATTAATTCCTGATACCTATCAACAATGAGAATTTGATCGTTGCTGCCGATCATTGAAATGAGTTAATTACCAGGGGGAAATGTAATGATTTCAGTCTGTTAATTAGTTCCGGCAGATAAGTAACGCCACTAAAAAAAAGAGTCTGGAAAAACAGGTGAAACATAAACCGCAACAGAATAAACAAAATAAATTAACACCACCTGTTTAGGTTACGTTTAAGTTTTGAATACAAGATAAATAATAATCATTCCTGTAAAATGACTGGCGCACATTAAATTCATGTAAAATTATTCAGGCATGGTAAACTTCAGGTAAATTACATAATTAAGAATTGCTTTCTGCGTTTTGAAACAGGTAAAAAACTGGCTGTTGCGCTTAACAAGCGTCTTATTTCCGTAGAGAATATTTTATTCAGTTTTTTGCGCGACACCGTTATCTGCCGGAAGGAATTTGAAATATCGCTTCATTAGTAAGTAAAGCGTGGTGTTTCCTAACGCATAATTTACTATTTTTTCTTCATCGTGAAATATGATGCCATTCAGGAGAGTAAGATGAAACCGAGTCAACCCGCTTTACCCTCGCGCCGCGCAATTCTGAAAAAAACTTTTGCTGTTTCAGCCCTTTCCGCCACAGGACTGGTAGCCCTGTCGATACCCTCAGTATCTTTTGCAGCATCACTCAGCAAAGAAGAGCGGGATGCGATGACACCGGATGCTGTAATTGAACATTTTAAGCAGGGCAATCTGCGCTTCCGGGAGAATCGTCCGGTAATGCATGATTACCTGGCACAGAAACGCAACAGTATTGCAGGACAGTATCCTGCTGCGGTGATCCTTAGCTGTATTGACTCACGTGCACCGGCTGAAATTGTACTGGATGCCGGGATCGGCGAAACCTTTAATTCTCGTGTTGCAGGAAACATAAGCAATCGCGATATGCTGGGAAGCATGGAGTTTGCCTGTGCAATTGCCGGCGCTAAGGTGGTGCTTGTTATGGGGCATACACGTTGTGGCGCTGTACGTGGAGCCATTGACAATAGTGACCTGGGAAACCTGACAGGCCTGCTGAATGAAATTAAACCTGCAATTGATAAAACCGAGTACCAGGGAGAACGTAAAGGCAGTAATTATGCCTTCGTCGATGCCGTCGCCCGGAAAAATGTTGAATTAACCATTGAAAACATTCGGAAGAACAGCCCGGTACTTAAGCAACTGGAAGACCAGAAGAAAATTAAAATCGTTGGCAGCATGTATAGCCTTGCTGGCGGAAAGGTTGATTTTTTTGAAGTATAAAGACAACCATAAATTCACGCGTAATACTTCCCCATGAACAATTATGCAGATAATGCATTTTCTGCACTACGATAATTGCGCTTTTAAGGTACACCCAAAACAAACAATCCGGTGAGACAGTTTTTCTGTCTCATTTGGGTTGTTTTTGTCTCGTCCCGGTGCTATGTTTTCATCATCTAAAGGCTAACGAGACAGTTTTCATTATTATGGCACTTTACGGCTACGCCCGCGTTTCCACTCACGAGCAGGATCTCACCCTCCAGACTCAAACCCTTCGTGCCGCCGGGTGTGAAATCATTCGCGCGGAAAAAGCCAGCGGCAGCAGTCGGGACGGACGGACAGAGCTCAGTCTGTTGCTCGAGTTCCTGCGTCCGGGCGACACACTGATGGTGACGCGGGTGGATCGTCTGGCGCGCAGCATCCGGGATTTACAGGATATCGTTTACAGCCTGAATCAGCGCGGTATCACCCTCAGGGCCACAGAGCAGCCGGTGGATACCCGGACCGCTGCCGGAAAGGCTTTCCTCGATATGCTGGGCGTGTTCGCGGAATTTGAAACCAACCTGCGCCGTGAACGTCAGATGGAAGGCATCGCTGCCGCCAAAGCGCGCGGGGTTTACCGTGGCCGCAAACCGTCCATTGATCCTGCCGAGGTGTATCGCCTGTATATGGACGAGAAAATGGGGGCTACAGCGATTGCCCGCCAGCTGGGTATCGGACGGGCATCGGTCTACCGGGTGCTGGATAACTATGAGCAACCGGCGTAAATCCATCCCGTCAGATTCCCTGTTGCAGCTGCGGCAGCGGCTTGATCGTCTGCCGCCAAAAAGTCCCGAACGAGCCGTTCAGATCGCCACTGTCGCTCAGCTGTACGGCGTTTCTGCCACCACGGTTTACCGTTCCCTCCATCGCACACTCCGCCCCCGCACGGCTCACCGGCGCGATCATGGCCGTCCGCGGGTGATGTCCCGCCCGGACCTGGAATATTACTGTGAGCTGATCGCCGCGCTGAAGCTGCGCACCACCAACAAAGCCGGTCGCCATCTGTCGACCGGGCGTGCAATACAGTTGCTTGAAGAGTATGGCGTGGAAACGCTGCAGGGCCTGGTCAGGGCGCCTGCCGGTGTGCTGAGTGTGCCTACGGTAAACCGCTGGCTCTCACTGTACCGTCTCGATCAGCCCCGACTGCTGCGGGAGCCTCCGGCCACCCGGTTTCAGGCGGAATACAGCAATGACTGCTGGCAGTTTGATATGTCGCCTTCTGACCTGAAACATATCGACCGTCCAGAGTGGGTCGACCCTGCCCGGGGCGAACCCACCCTGATGCTGTTCAGCGTGGTGGATGACCGCAGCGGTGTGGCCTGGCAGGAATACCGCTGTGTGTACGGTGAAGATGCCGAATCCGCCCTGCGATTTCTGTTTAATGCCATGTCAGCAAAGAGCAGTCCGGACTGTCCGTTCCGCGGACGGCCCCGCATGCTGTACCTCGATAATGGCCCGGTGGCCAAAAGCCGCGTGTTCCGCAACGTGATGCAGTCCCTGCAAATCAAGTGGCAGACGCATGTCCCGGCGGGTAAGGATGGTACCCGGACGACGGCTCGGGCCAAGGGGAAGGTTGAACGACCTTTTCGTACCGTCAAGGAAGCCCACGAAACCCTGTATCACTTTCACAAACCAGAAACGGAGCAGCAGGCCAACGAATGGCTGTGGAATTACCTGTCGCGCTATAACGCCCAGCATCACCGCAGCGAAAAACATTCCCGTCTGGAAGACTGGCTGACACACCTGCCGGAAGACGGTCTGCGGGACATGTGTACCTGGGAGCAGTACTGCCGTTTTGCCCGCGAGCCTGAATCACGCAGGGTGGGCGTGGATGCGCGGGTGACGATTGACGGTACAGTCTGGGAAGTGGAGCCGGATATGGCCGGAGATACTGTTACCCTGCTGTGGGGGCTGTTCGACGACGAAATTTTTGCCGAGTTTGCCGGTGAAACATGGGGGCCTTATTATCCGGTCTCTGGCCCTGTCCCGCTGCACCGATACCGGGCTTTCCGTCAGGGGAAAGCGGCTGAACGTGCCGATCGTATCCACGCCCTGGCCGGACAACTGGGCTTGCCCGTCAGCGCCCTCTCAGACGGTGATATCCGGCTGGTCAGCGAGACCACGGAGACTCAGCATGAACTGCCCCATCAGCCTTTTATTCCCCCGGAATCTGAATACCAGTACCCCACGGTTATTGCGGCAAAGCTGGCCATAGCCGGTGACCTGGCAACCCCCCTGGCCAGAATGTCAGACGAAGATCGGGCGTTTATCAACAGCCTTCTGGCGGAAACCCTTATCCGCAGTGAAGTACTCGCCCGCATCAGGGCTCATTTCCGTAACAGACAATCAGGAGAAGATCATGCGGGTTGAAGTGATGGAACATTACGGGCTGACACGGCCCATAGATCAGGCCGGATATTATGAAACGGTGCACCATAAACAGCTGCTGAAGGACATTAAAGGCGCAATACATGAAGGGCGACTGGTTGCGGTCTGCGGTGTGGTCGG
The DNA here is from genome assembly GCF_036936505.1 of Enterobacter sp. JJBC. Lineage (NCBI taxonomy): Bacteria > Pseudomonadati > Pseudomonadota > Gammaproteobacteria > Enterobacterales > Enterobacteriaceae > Enterobacter > Enterobacter sp. JJBC. The sequence goes on along the minus strand of NZ_CP136938.1, from coordinate 4,825 downwards.
GAGCGGTAAAACCGTGACACTGCGACGTTTACAGCAGCAGCTGGCGGATGAAAACAAAATTATTGTTGCCCGTTCGCTTTCGGTGGAAAAGCATAACATCAGGCTCGCCACGCTGATCAGCGCCCTGTTTTACGATCTGGCGCCGGACAGACAGGTGCAGATCCCCAAACAGGGGGAACGACGCGAGCGTGAACTCCAGGAGCTGGTCAAAAAGGGAAAGCGTCCGGTAGCACTGTTCGTGGATGAGGCTCACGACCTGAACGGAAATACCCTGACCGGCCTCAAGCGGCTGATGGAAGTAGTGGAGGATGGTGGTGGCCGCCTGTCTGTCGTGCTGGCCGGTCACCCGAAGTTGCGCAATGATTTACGCCGCCCGACTATGGAAGAAATTGGCTACCGGACCGATATTTTCACCCTGGACGGGATCGCCGGCAGCCAGCGTGAGTATATCCACTGGCTGCTGAAGACCAGCACCGGTAAGGGAAAGCCCGAAGATATCCTGACCAGTGATGCCATTGATCTGCTGGCCGCAAAACTCCGCACACCGTTGCAGGTACAACAGCATCTGGCGCTGGCACTGGAGGGCGGTTATCTGGCGGGTGAAAAGCCGGTTACTGCTGCGCTAGTTGAATCCGTGCTTTCCCGACAGCTTGACGATCTGGAGCCAACCCTGACGCGACACGGTTACCGCCTGAAAGATATGGTGGAGCAGTTTGATGCAAAACCTTCAGAAATCAGGGCATTATTCAGTAACCAGTTGGATCCGGCCAGAACGGCAGAGCTGCGAGACAGAATGCTGGCGGTGGGGCTGCCGATATGATGATGTTGATTTGCAGTTAATGTGATTCCGGGGCAATGGAATGCAAGCCGGAGAGGATAAATGCGAGCACAGTTGCAGTTAATGTGAGCAGAACTCAATTTTAATTTGCAGTTAATTCGAGCAGAAAAACGGGATAAATGCGAGTCGGCGAGATTTCAAATGCGATTTGTTACAACTAACCAGCATGGGCATCAGGATTTATGGTTAAGAGAAGATCCGATTCCTCCCAGACACAAAATTTCAGCTGTGTTAATACGCTATAGCCATATGCCAGTCATTGTCACGGGCACTAAAAGGATGCTCGCGTATAAAGATCTAACTGCAGGTGTCTGGGTATACATTGGTAATCCTCTTTCCCCGCTCGACCAAGAGATTAACTGGCAAACAGAGCCCACAAAAATACCACTAAGTAAGGAGGCCGCCTGGCAGTATTCCCTAACGGGATATTGAGTAAGGTGGGCGGGATTTCTCAGCTACCCTGGTGCAGTCCGGTACAAAGGGTTTAAGGAATTGAGAATGGTACGAATAATGAAAAAGCTTACCGAAAAAGGGGTCACCCTGGTATTACTAGGCTGTACTTCCTGTGTCGCTGACGCGGCTACGCATGAAGGAATGCAGGGACTTGAGCCAGCAACAACAATGATCAAGAGTACCCAGCCAGTAGCTGATAATCTGCAAATCTGGGTGCCAGTGTTTTCCGCCTTCATTGGTGGTTTGATGGCAATCGCCGGCGGTATCGTAACCCAGTGGTTTATCGCCCGGAAGGAAAAAAATGAAAAGGTACAAAAACTTGCTTCCGACAGAGCATTCATCGGTGCCGGCCTTATCCTCTATCTGAAAGAGTGCCGCTATCAATTTAATCTTGTGGCTTCGGACTCCGGTGAATACAGAAACCAGGCGAATGAAGAAATGGTCCGCATTCCTACACGCCATGCTCAACTCCCTGATATAAGCGATATTGAGGGAGACTGGGCTGTGCTCCCGGGAGAATTGCTTCTCCGCATCCGACAGCTTTCTCTGCGACAACAGTCGACTGAACGCTATCTGGAAGTTGAACGTGATGTCCACGATGACTATCCGGAGAATGCCTCCTACTTCCGTGAAAGGCGTGCAAGGTACAGGCATCTTTCTGAGGAATGTGCTGAGCTGGAAAAAGAAATTAGGGCTCTTTGTGATTTACCGGGAAAGAAGAATGAAAGCAGTGAATGACAGTTCTGAAGCAATCGCTATCTCCGATAATATTGTCGAGCTTCTGGAACTGTGCCAGCAGCTGCAGTCAGAAAAGGATGGCCGGGAACGGCCGGCGCCGGGAGCATATTCCCGCGATGAGGATGAATTTGCCGATCGCATCCGTTCCGCATGCGGGCACGCCCTGCAGCTGCGCCGGCTGCTTCCGGTAGCGACGACCCTCAGCGCCATCGGCGCCGAGATGGAACGCCGGGGAGAAATCAGTGTGCTCCCGGGCGAGGATTACGCGCAGAAAGCACTGGCACGACTTACAGAGCAATACCTGTCCGACAGGGACAACAAGCAATGATGCCGGCAATACCAGGCCAAGGCGTTTCCTTTTCGGCCACGCAGCTGCCGGTGGCCATCGACTATCCTGCCGCACTGGCCCTGCGCCAGATGGCGCTCGTTCAGGACGAACTGCCGAAATACCTGCTGGCGCCGGAAGTGAGCGCCCTGCTCCACTACGTGCCCGATCTTCACCGCAAGATGCTGCTGGCCACCCTGTGGAACACCGGCGCCCGTATTAACGAAGCACTGGCCCTGACAAGGGGAGATTTTTCGCTGGCACCGCCCTACCCGTTCGTGCAGCTGGCCACGCTCAAACAGCGCGCCGAGAAGGCAGCCAGAACGGCCGGCCGTGCTCCGGCCGGTAGCCAGCCTCATCGTATCGTTCCGCTTTCTGATGCTAACTATGCCGGTCAGCTGGAGATGATGGTGGCCACGCTTAAAATACCCCTTGAACGACGTAACAAGCGAAGCGGAAGAACCGAGAAAGCGCGTATCTGGGAGATCACCGACCGGACGGTCCGCACCTGGATCGGCGAAGCGGTGGAGGCCGCGGCGGCAGACGGGGTGACATTCTCCGTGCCGGTTACACCGCATACATTCCGCCACAGCTATGCCATGCACATGCTGTATGCCGGCATTCCGCTGAAGGTGCTCCAGAGTTTAATGGGACATAAGAGCATCAGCTCGACGGAGGTGTATACGAAGGTGTTTGCGCTCGATGTCGCAGCAAGACACAGGATACAGTTTTCAATGGCAGAGGCTGATGCTGTTGCAATGCTGAAAACCAGATAACTAAATTTGCAAACGTTTACAGACAGTTGTAACGAAACCCACTTATTCGATAATAAATTAATCTTGCGTTACGTGAAAACTGACAGGGTACAAGGCCGGAATTCACGTAGCACACTTTACTTCTTCTTTATTATTTACCTTCTCGTTCCGATCCTGTCCATCCTGGCATTACCCCATTTCACCAGAACGCATTTCACTGTTGCCGATAGCCCATGGGGTCGACTTTCCGACCGCGGTCTCACTCAGAAGGATGGCCATCTTAACCGGCGCTCCCTGGCGTTCCTCCTCGCCTCCGAAGTGAAAGCCCTGCTCATCTATATGCCGGATCTTCGCCATTACATACTGTTCTCCACTTTCTGGAACACCGGTGTGCGGATCGGTGAATCCCGGACGCTGACCCCGGAATCCTTTGATCTTGACGGGTTAAGACCCTTTGTGAAAGTACCGGACTCAGGGCATCCAGCCTAACGCACAATATTGACTGAGTGATGAAGGGACACATATTGCAGTGAAGATGTTCAGTAGACTGCCCGCTATTACACACACCGCAGTCAATATCAATACCCCGGGAGGCGTATCCGCATATTGCAGTTAAGGCAGGCAAAACCTAAACGGGATGATGAATCCGTATAAATTGACTGTGGTATGCAGAGCGCATACCACAGTCAACACATCCTAAAATGGCATACCTCAGTCATTTTCCGATTTCACGCTGCTGAGCGCTTTTGCCAGTTTCTGAGGATCAATACCTGCAGCCTTCAGGGCTTTAATCACTTCGTCATAGTTCTGCTCAGGTACTTCCTCTTCCGGCTCACGGGGAACAACGACCTTGCTACTAATGAGTTTCGGATTACGGTAATGCACGCTGAAGTAGGTGGCCCGGCCGCGTTTGAATTCGGTGTAATCCAGATAGCCGATATCCTTCAACTGCGCCATAGCTTTGCGCACCGTGTGGTTCTGCGTGTAGATGTTAGACGTCAGATTGAGTCTGTCACGCATACGTTTCATGGATATGGGAGCCGGATTCTGTGGCAGGCTTTCGATGTAGGTATAGAGTGCCTGCGCAGACTCCTTGCGCTGCAGGGCATCGATGGCCTTCAGACGCAACAGAACCCGCCTGTCCATCTGATAAAGCTCAAAGAGCTTGGGCTCTGCCCTGATCTCCACGACATCGGCAGTGATGTCATAATAGGCAGACTGAACCAGGTGTGTGGTCCACCCTTTCGTTTCACTCTGAAACTTGAGGGTCACGGACGCAAGCTTGAACAGAGAGTTGCTGATCCTGTCGCGCATTTTTTTGTTAGAGCGTCGGGAGTCAAAACCACACATTTTAACGAACTCAACAAAAGACAGCTTAAGCGTGTCATCCTTGACGCCAAAATCATACATTGAACGGATGATCCCGAGCCAGACTTTGAAGTCAGTATCCATATCAAGGCGCGATCCGGTGATCCTGACATCGGTGTACCCCTCACTACGGGCAATGGACAGCTGTACGAGCTCCTCAGTCGCATCCGTGACGTTTTTGCGGTTAGTCTTACTCCTGGAGGTCGATTTCAGGGTAGGAACGAAAAGACCAAGTCTCATGAGCGCTACAGGCTGAACAGTACTGGCGCTGTTGACATCCAGCTTAACAACTTCGCCCGTTGTCTTGTTGACCTCCTGAAGATTCAGGGGTAACTCATTATTTTCCAT